>JBBSPP010000069.1:0-9612 GCA_038258625.1 Chitinophagales bacterium | reverse complement strand
TAATGAATATGGCAAGGCTACTAAACTAGTACACCTCCTTTGTAATGAATGAAAAATAAATTATTTATTTCATTGAAGTGACCATTTTTAGAAATCACTTTTTTGCACTATTCGCAGGCTTATCATTCTTAAAAATAGTGAGCCACTACTTTCGCTCCATTTATTTATATCACTAATGAATTTCAAAGCAATACTAAAAAACCTTCTTGAAAGCGGCATAGCGAGTTTTAACACGGGCAACTATGAAAATATGAAACCGATCCTTACAGAAAATGTGCAATTAATTGGCGATGCAATTCATACTAAAAAAGTGGACATTCCCGCCATACATGCCAAAAATAGAGAGGAAGTTTTTGCCTATTGGCGCCATGTAAACGCAAATTATCCTAACCAAATAACAGCTGTGGAATATATTAAAGTAGCCAAAACCGCTGTGATAAAAAATACCTACGGCCATTTAGATTTTGAAACAGAGACTGAAATTCATTTTAATGAATACGGCTTGGTAACAAAAATTGTAAATAGGCTCCTCTGATAAAACTTTTTTCCATAATCATTCTTTCAGTAAAAACCAATTATCACATCCTACATTTGCCGCATGTATTCAATAGCTTTACACGGTGGCGCAGGCGTAATAGAGCCCAATATGCTCACCGCCCAAAAAGAAATGGTCTATAAAAATGCGCTAAATGAAGCGTTGCAAATAGGCAAATCAATTTTAAAAAATGGCGGAACGAGCTTGGAAGCTGTTACCAAAACAGTGATGAGTTTGGAGGATTGTCCGCTATTCAATGCGGGGCGTGGGGCGGTTTTTAATAGCCAAGGCAAGCATGAAATGGACGCATCAATTATGAACGGACAAGATTTAACTGCCGGTGCGGTAGCGGCTATATCCGAAGTAAAAAATCCAATCCTATTGGCAAAAAATATAATGGAGCAAAGCGAACATGTTTATCTATCGGGCGAGGGTGCGTTACTATTTGCAAAAAATATTGGTAGTGAATTAAAAGATGAAAAATACTTTTTTGACCAATTCCGCTACGACCAATTTTTGGCAGCACAGGAAACAGGCAACGTACAATTGGATCATGCCAAAAACCCTCTGAATGAAAAAAAATTTGGCACCGTGTGCGCAGTAGCGCTTGATTTAAAAGGAAACATTGCCGCAGCAACGAGCACTGGAGGAATGACGAATAAAAAATTTGGACGTGTGGGCGATACACCAATTATTGGGGCGGGTACTTATTCAAATAATAATACCTGTGCAGTATCTGCCACCGGGCATGGCGAGTATTTTATAAGAGCCGTAGTGGCGTATGATATTTCGTGCCTTATGGAGTACAAAGGACTTTCATTAAAAGATGCTTGTGATGAAGTGGTGAAAAATAAACTGGTAAAACTAAAAGGTGAAGGCGGCGTAATTGCCGTTGACGGCAAGGGCAATATTGAACTATGCTTTAATAGTAGCGGAATGTACCGAGCAAGTAGCAATTATTTGGATGAAGACCTTATTGCAATTTTCAAATAATTGCAGGATACGGAATGGGCTAAACTAACTCATTGACGTGAGCAGAAAATTTACGTGTAGCAAGGTCAAATTTATTCCCACGCTCCATAATATGCACCGTCAAATTTTCTACAGAAATAGTATGTCCTTCGGGTATATCCGCCACATTATTATGCCGCGTATCATATCCATCAATTAGCATAACCGAGCCAGAACCGATGATTTCCATTTCATACCCATCGCGTATTATTACGCCAGTATCTTCGCCCAACCCAATGCCCAAAGCTTGAGGATTGGTAGCCACGGCTTGCGCTAGCCGAGTAAAACGACCGCGCTGAATGAAGTGAGAATCAATAATTAAGTTATTTACTAAGCCCCAACCTACTGTAAGTTTTACCTCGCCTTTTTTATGTGCTTTGTTTGCGCTTCCTGAATATATCATGGTGTGACTCATGGCCATAGCTCCGGCACTCGTACCTGCTACCACAAAACCTTTTTCATTATTATACCGCTGTTGAATTAATTTTAAAAACTCGCTACCACCATAAATGGTGGTAAGCCTCATTTGATTACCGCCGGAAATCATTATACCATCACATGTTCTCAATGCTTCTAAATGTGCGGGGCGGTCCACGTCATCGCGGTTGCGAATGCGCAGGTGTGTAACATTATTGCAGTCTAGTTTTGAAAAAGCTAATAAATAATTTTCCGATACTTCGTCAGGAATTTGAGACGCCGTTGTAATCAAAACAATGTTTGGGTTTTCCTTACCAATTTCGTTTAAAACGTTTTTAAGAATCCCTAATTCAAAAAAATTAAGTCGATCCCTTTTAATGACACCTTCTTCCAAGTCAGTGCCTTTGTCCTCTGCCCCCCCAATTGGAATAAGTGTTCCTTTCGGTAAAATCATGGTGTAAATTTAATAATATTATTATTTAAAAAAATAATACTTCTTCCGTCAATGTGGAAAAGTATTAGCCCTTATACTCGCCCCATACATCGCGAAGCGCATGGCTAATTTCGCCTAACGTACATAAATTCTCAACGCAGTCCACCACGTGTGGCATCAAATTTTCTTCCGTTTGTGCTTTTTCTTTTAATGCCAACAGCAAATCATGCACCTTTTCGTTGTTGCGGTTTGTTTTTAGTTTTGTCAGTTTTTCTATCTGCTCGGCTTGGATGGCATCGTCTATTTTTAGTAACGGAATATCTGTTTTTTCGTTGCTCTCAAATTTGTTTACGCCTACAATTATTTTCTCGCCACTTTCAATATCTTTTTGATATTGGTAGGCCGAGGCTGCAATTTGCTCTTGAATAAATCCTTGCTCAATAGCCTCTACACTGCCACCCATAGCATCAATTTTTTCTATTAATTGCCAGGCTTCTCTTTCCAACCGGCTGGTCAGATCCTCTACAAAATAAGACCCGGCTAATGGATCAACCGTATCTGTTATACCGCTTTCATAGGCTACTACTTGCTGTGTGCGCAGGGCAATTTTTGCCGCAGTTTCAGTAGGCAAACTAAGAGCTTCGTCAAAACCATTGGTGTGTAAAGATTGTGTGCCGCCAAGCGTGGCCGCCAACGTTTGAATCGTTACACGTACAATATTATTGTGCGGCTGTTGTGCAGTAAGTGTACTGCCGCCCGTCTGTGTATGGAAACGCAGCATCTGTGCTTTTTCATCAGTAGCACCAAGGTCTTTGGTTATTTTTGCCCAAATTCTACGGGCAGCTCGGAACTTGCCAACCTCTTCAAATAAATGATTGTGCGCATTAAAAAAGAACGAAAGTCTTTTGGCAAATACATTTATATCCAACCCCTTTGCCAACGCTGCTTTTAAATATGCTTTGCCATTGCTAAGCGTAAACGCCAATTCCTGCACGGCATTACTCCCCGCCTCGCGAATGTGATAACCCGAGATTGAAATGGTATTCCACTTAGGTACTTCTCTGCTGCAATATTCAAAAATATCGGTAATCAAACGCATACTTTGCTTGGGTGGATAAATGTATGTACCCCGAGCGGCATACTCTTTTAGGATATCATTTTGAATGGTGCCTTTTATATTTTTTATTTCCGCACCCTGCTTTTTGGCAAGCGCAATATAAAATGCCAACAGAATAAAACCTGTAGCATTAATGGTCATAGAAGTAGAAACTTTTTCTAATTCTATACCTCGGAATAAGCGCTCCATATCTTCGATGGTATCGATGGCAACGCCTACTTTCCCTACTTCGCCATTCGACATTTGGTCATCGCTATCATAGCCAATTTGGGTGGGTAAATCAAAGGCAACGCTCAAACCGGTTACGCCATTATTTAATAAATAATGATAGCGCTCATTACTCGCCTCGGCCGTACTGAAACCTGCATACTGCCGCATGGTCCACAGCCTTTCCCGGTACATGCCGCTGTGTACACCGCGCGTGAAGGGAAACTCGCCGGGTGGTTCGAGGTTGTATTCTTTTTTAAAATAAATTTTATCAATTGCTAAACCCGATGTGGTTTGTATTTTTTTTTCTGCGCTCATTTTTTTTATGTCTGGCAAATATAAAAGCCCCGAGCTTACGGACAGCCGGATTGCAAAAAAAGCAATTTACTTTTCGGAAATCTCATTTGGCATGAAACCAAAAATAAAACAACGGTGCTCCTGAAACTCCATAAATGGTTTCATGTGATAAGCTAATTGGCCAAAGCGCAACGCGCGCTCTGTATCATCATAGCCGCTGGTATATAAAAAATAAACCGAATCTTTGCGCCCCTCTACCAAGTGGGCAAAATTGGTATCCCAGTTGGTCGTATCGGCATTTTTCAGAAAAGCATAATTTTCTTTTTCAGGGTGGATGGTCGTGTAATAAATAAAGGCAGGCTTGGTAAGATGCGTAATAAAAACTTGGTTGGCCGTAATTTGATGCTCTTTGAAATAATCAAAACCCATTGTAATTTCTTCTTGCCCATAAAATTGGGTAAAGAGTTTGGTGGCCCGTATATTATTAAAATTTATAATGCACAGAGCAATGGCTGGCAGTGTAAGGTATATTTTTTTGAATGAAAAAATTGTTTTTAGCCCAACGCTCATGACGAGCAATACCAACGGAAACATAAATAATGTGGCGCGTGGTATAAGTGTATATTGTTTTATAAAAGCAGCAAGAATGGTAAATAACACGGGCAATACAAGCAGCACAAATGTTGATTTTTTTTGTCGAAATAATGCCACGCAACCTACCAGAAATAGCAACACATTGAACCCAATTGCAATGGTGGTAAAACCACCCATATCACCCAATAAGTTTTCTAAAATAGCCAAATTATGATCAACAGCTACCGACGAATAATCGAAGGTTAAAAAATAAGGCGCATGAAATTTTTGCAAATAATCTGAATGAATTTGATCAACCAAAATACTAACATAATAAAACGCAAATTGCGCCAACCAAGCTATGGCCATCATGGCGAGCAATCCAATTTTTGGGTAAGCTTTTTTTTCGACTAGCTGCAAAAAATAATACAATCCAACAGCCGCCAAAATAAATACCGATGACATGGAAGACCAAATAGCCACGCTACCCACCAGCACCCAAATAACCACAAACCGAACTCCTTTGGTGTTGAAAATATTGAGCGCACTGGCTAGCCACACCAACAATATGGCTAACAACATATCGGGCATATATTGTTTCACCACAGCGGAATAATAGATGTACATAAACCCGCTAGCCATGAGCGCAAGCGGATACCACACTACGCGGTGCGATACATACTTCAATGCTAATTTATAAAAAAAGAGTAGCGCCGCAATGCCTGTAAGCAGCGAATAAAGCCGAAGCCCTTTTTCGCCAAAACCAAACATAAGCGACAATGTTTTTTCTACCCATAAAAAAATTGGAGGAGCATATTGCTCATAGTTCAGTGGCTTGGTGAGCGCCATATAATTGCGTTCGTATAGATTGCGAACCACGTTTACCTCGTCGATAAACAAATCTTTATCTTGCCACCAATACACCAAGCGCAGCAAAATGCCAAGGAGCAATAAGGCATAGGCTAAATATTTGAGCCAATCCTCGGTACGCTCCGGTGTAAAATAGGTACGTATTGTATGTAGGAAATTCTTTTTCAACGAGGGTAAATCTAAAGTACTTGGCACAGGAATAATTTTGTTACAGAATTCTTTTTCTTGGGTAGTTGCTTGGTTCTATTTTTTAATCAAAAGAGGAGGGTGCAGATAAAACTATTGTATAACTATCCAAAACGAACCGCCATGTTGCTCCACATTGGCGAGGCTAGGCGCAGTCCAATAGTTGGATAATAT
The DNA here is from genome assembly GCA_038258625.1 of Chitinophagales bacterium. GTDB lineage: Bacteria > Bacteroidota > Bacteroidia > Chitinophagales > Chitinophagaceae > JAGNRR01. The sequence goes on along the minus strand of JBBSPP010000069.1, from coordinate 3,792 downwards.
TTCGTGCAATCTGGGTTGTTTGTAAATATAAAAGTTGGGCAATAAAGTTTTATACTTTTGCGGATTGGCAATAATAAAAGCCGCTAACATATACTGTTCATTGTAAAACCGATCACACATAAACTGCGGATAATCATAGGGCAGATAAATATCATGAAAATGTACAATGACCCCTGCCTTGAGGTGTGGTAAAATTTCGAGGAAACAAATGGTACCATCCGAATTGGGGAAACACCAATGGCTATTATCAATAAATAATATATCGCCGGCTTCTAAGCGATTTACTATGCTACCTACGTCAGCAACTTTCTCCAACGGCAATTCTATAATTTCATCAGCTACCGATTTTATGTTCGCTCGCGGAAACGGATCAATCGAAATTATTTTGGTATCCAACTTGTTATCTACAATACATTTTTTTACCACTTTTGTAGAGTTGCCCGAACCAATTTCGATATACGTTTTTGGTTTATGAATGGATATCATGCCGTACAGATTTATAATATCCAACCCTGGCAAAAATCCATTGTTCCAAGCTGGCTCATTTTGATCTGGTTGATCTTTGGCATCCTTTAGTTGTAGCACGGGCTTGGCATGCTCTGCAATTTTTAATAGCAGCTGCTCATAATCCGCATCATGCTCGGCTATAATATTGTACAACATTTTGCTATAGGCATTATTCTCGGGGTCGAGCCTAGGTTTACTATCTATTTTATAATCTAAAAAAATAGTTTGAAACTGGCCCGAGAGGAACTTGCGGATTCTTTTTATATTATGTATCACAGTCATCAAAGTGAATACATCATACTGATTGCACCAAAAAAATTATAGCTTTTTTTACCAAACCAATCTTCCTTTATACTCCAACCAACCTCCTTTTTAATTCCTCAATTTCGGCATTTTTTTCTTTCACATCTAGCTGATAATATTTAAAGCTAGTGAACGGGTACAGTAAAACCGTTTTGAAAAAATAACCAGCAAAAAGATTCTGCGAATCTGTAAACTAAGACAAGCACTTTTGGAGTAGAATATTGCCGAGCGAAAAAAAACGGACAGCAAGCGCTGTCCATTTTTTCATTACGATGCTGCGCAAAAAAAATTACAACAACCGTATCAACACTTCCCGAATAATACCAAGCTGTTCGGTCACTTTTTTATTGGTGGTATAATCTAATAAAAAATCGATGTGCATCATCTCCGCTTTTATTAATCGGGGGCTATATATCACATCAAATACCTCCTCGTATAATGCCGAAATTAAGGATGCATACTCGCCAATTTTTGATGTTTGATCTAAAAGCATCAGGCCAAAATTAATTTCTGTTCCGCCAATTAATACGGATAAGTCAAGTTCGGCTTTGTCTAGCGACGCCAGCGTGGCCACTAGGGATTTTAGTTGGTCTAACAAATTACCCGTTGGCTTAAAACCTTTTAATTGGCCCATGCGTTCAAACAATTTTTTCGCATCAAATTCATCCAATATTAATCCTACAAAAATTAAATTAGAAATCGCATTGAGCGCCTGCCCGCCATGATCCTGACTAGCTTTTTCATACGCTTCTTTGTACAAATTAAATGAAATTTGTAGTTGCGCATTTCCTTTTGTTTTAGATAAATATTTTGCCGTTTGCTTATAAGCATCCGCTACAATATTTAGGCGGCTTGGGTTACGCCCGGCCAAGGTTAGTTTTTCTATTTCAGTTAGGTAATCTTTTATAAGGCTAGCCGTTTGCTTCGCATCACTTTCTACCAATTCTTTTTTAAGATTAAAAAATTGTACCTCGCAATAATTTTCCAACGCCTCAATCGAATAGTTGCCATTGTCAAACTGAAAAAGATCCAAATATTTTTCATAAGCAATATCGGCCATGCCTAGTTCATTATATATTGTGGCCTCTTTTTCGAGTATGGTAGCATCTAGCAAATTGGATTGTTTTACCATTTCGAGATACGTATTTAGTTTCTCCAAAATTTCATTTTTATTTTTACTTCTATCGCGCACGGCCACTGATAAATTATCCAAATCACTATAAACTTGGGTTTCCATTATGTATTCTCGCCCACTTTTCTTAGATGATTTAGCATTTTCAAATTGATAAAACTGATTGCCATAACATTGATACGCACCCCATGTATTATCATGCGGGTGGCGCTGGAAACACGCCATGCGCGCCTGCTGCACCGCGCTACCAAAGGTGTTTCCGCTCAACATATTTTCATAAAACGTTTCGGCAAACAGTTTTGCCGCACCATCATTTATGGCCCAGCCAGCAATTACTATTGCCTTTACACCTAGCTCAATTAGCTGTGTGCCAATATTCGCCGCCAATTTATTACGGTCTTGACTATACGTATCATCAGTCGGGCTGAGCGTGCCGGAGTAGCAACAATTAATAAACACAAACTCGGGCACATAGCCCATTTGTTTGATGCGCGCAGGGTCAATGGTAATATTATCGCCAATGGCAATTCCTACTTTTCCGTTTTCAGGGTCATAAACTCCGTGACCAGAAAAGTGCATAATTTTACATGGTTCATTATAAAGCTCCAACAAAATTTCGTCGGACGATGAACCAATTAACGACAACACTTCATTCCCCGAAGCATTAAATTTATCAGCCACCCATTTTGCCTCGGCTTTTGCAGCTGGCAATTGGGGCAACATTTTATCATTATAAATTGGGTCGCCCACTACAAATACTTTTTGATTATTGAGCCGAGCATAATTAATACCCTGAGCATCCTCCGTAATTAATTGTCTAATTAGCCCCGCGCTTACCGCACTTGGTATATCCGAAGCCGCCGTATCATGCAATAATTCCCACGGTATTTGTGCCGCGCGTTTGTCTAATTTTAGCAACACACTGTTCTGATTTCTAAAAGAATTTTTAAATTCGTTAGGCAGCAACATTTCAAAAAGAGCCTTTGATAATCGTTGATCCCATTTCGAGTTTTTGCTCATGCGTGCTATTAAATGATGAATTTCACTTAGGCTTATATGCACCGCTTCCTGCTCTACACGCGCTAATCGGTTGCTCGAATAATATTTAAAACCAGCCACCTTCGTTTCTATTTCACTTACATTTTCGAGTATGCTGCTTATTTGCAAATTGAACCACCAATCATAGGTTGTATCATCAAACAAGGCTCTTTTTTTTGCGCCCGCTCGTTTCAAAATTCCTTTTTGCAGATTAAATGATATTCTATTATCAGCACCTTGCAAATTAGATAAACAGAAATATGCCTGGCTCGCAATCGAATCATAATAATTAATTAGCTCAATTTCTTCAATTAATTGTAGCCCCTCGCCCGTTGCTTTTATTTGTTTATTTGCCTTTGAAATACCCAACATAATTCCTTTTACCGAATCTTCCACGGGTAGTTTTCCGTAGCCAATACCCATTAATACAAATGATATTCCGCTGGCATATTTTTTGGCGCGGGGCAATGTATAATTGTCTCGCAAAAACATAGCGTATTTCAACACAGCCAGTTTTACAGTTTCGGAAAGCAGGTAAGGCGTAAGATCCTCGGTAGTGCCCAAACCGCAAATGATGGCTCCTTTGGGCTGCGTATCCAAATTAAAAAATACTTCGCTCTCGCCAATATTATTTGGGTAATGCCCAATTTGCATTCTTTGCGAAAGTCTTTGTTGTAAATAATTATCAAGCGATTTTTCTGCGCTGAGAATCATATCCATATAATAATGTCCCGTCATAACGGGGTAAGAAGCAATTTTTAAATCACCATAAATTACCCGCACATTAAAGCTTTGGGTTTCCACAATGGCCG
>JBBSPP010000068.1:0-9705 GCA_038258625.1 Chitinophagales bacterium | reverse complement strand
GCTTCTTCGCCAAGCGCCAAGCCGTTAGCATCCAAATACCCCCCCCCACATTTTTAATCATTCCTTAGCAATACTTCTTGCAGTTTCCACCATCTTTGCCCCGCTTGAAAAAATGGCTCCATTATATCAATTTACTACTGTTGCTTTTTGCGGCATCTTGCGCCAACATTGTGCCGCCCGATGGTGGTGCGCGCGATGCCACCCCACCCAAAATACTGAACCGTGCCGAAGTAGATTCGCTGCTCAATTTTACTGGTGGCACGCTCGAAATTGAATTCAATGAATATATTAAAATTCAAGACTTGCAAACCAATTTTCAGATAAGCCCCCTCACGGAGCGTACCCCAAAAGTGAGCGTAAAGAAAAAAAACTTAATTATCGAACTGCCCGATTCGCTACTTCAAAGTAGCACTACTTATACTTTAAATTTTGGTAGTTCGGTAAAAGATTTGCGCGAGGGAAATGTGTTTCCTGACTTGCGCATCATTTTTAGTACAGGTGCATATTTTGATTCGTTGTCGTTAACCGGAAAAATAATTGACGCGCAAAGCGGGCAGGCCGATACAATATTGGCCATGTTGTACCCCATCGATATTGATGATAGTATGTTGCTAAAACAAAAACCATTGTACGTAGCCAGAGCATCGGGCGGCGTATTTTCGTTTACGGGTTTGCCTGCCAAGAAGTTTAAACTTGCAGCACTTTCAGATAAAAATGCAAATTATATTTATGATGCGCGGGGCGAAAAAATTGCTTTTTACAAGAAAATAATTGACCTGCAAAAATTAGATAGTGCCATTACCATGTACTCTTTTTTAGAAGAAAGTATGCGCGATACGACCATCGCTACTACGAGCCGAAAAAGTGTTGGGGGCAGATTAAATAATACAAGTTCATCGACGGGTAGGCCATCAGGAAAATTTAATTACACCTTTGAGCCCAACATAGAATCAACGGAGAAAATAGACATACAGGACACGCTAAAAATAAAAATTGGCGATACCAATGCCATTGTCAATCCCGAGAAAATACGGTTTTATGAAGATAGTATTTTGGATTTGAGCATGACGGTAAGCTACGATGATTCGCTACACGAAATAACCCTTTTGCCCGATTGGAAAATGGGGGCGAATTACATGGTGGTGGTTCAATCGGCATTTTTAAAAGATACAAGCGCAACAGGTACAGAGGCCGACACCATAAATTTTTCGACAATGGCCGCAGAGGATTTCGGTAGCATTAGCGTAAAGTTGGATAGTAGTTTATATAAAAATAATAGTGTTTTACAATTAGTGTTAAACGGTGAAGTAATAAAAAAACAAGCCGCCACACTTAATTTGATGCGCTTTGATTTATTAAGACCATCCTCCTACAACCTCCGATTGTTATACGACGAAAACGAAAATGGTATTTGGGATAGCGGAAATTTAAAAGAAAGAACATTACCCGAAGTAACTATTGAGTTACCACAAACAATTATTCTAAAACCCAATTGGGAAGAAAAAGTAGAGTGGGAAATGGGCACGAAAAAAGCTCGGTTGGGAATGAAGGAGAAAGGCTTGGCAGAGCCGGACGCTAAGTAGCTGACTTGCCATAATTATCTCGCATGCTGCCAACCTTGTGCCACTTTAAAAATATGTAGCACATAAGGAAAAAGCGCATCCATACTTTCTGCCGCACCATTGGTAGAACCGGGCAGGGTAATCACGAGCATATTACCAATCATGCCTGCCACACCACGCGAGAGCATGGCGTAATGTGTACGGTCTTGGCCATAGCTACGAGCGGCTTCCATGATGCCAGGGATTTCTCGGTCGAGCAAAGGCTTGATGGTTTCGGGTGTTATATCTCTGGGCGAAAGGCCTGTGCCGCCGGTGAAAAGGAGGAGGTCAATTCCTTCCTCTTGTGCAGATTTTACCACTCGGTTTATTTCACTTTCATCGTCGGCAATAATTTCTTTTTTCGCAACTATATCAAATTTCAACAGCTTTTCTAAAATTGCTTCACCTGCCCGATCTTCTTTTTTCCCTGCCGAAACGGTGTCGCTACAAACGATGATTTTTGTTTTTACATCACCTCCTACTTGATCTTTGAAAGACGATTTGCCGCCTTTTTTTTCGAGTAATTTTATATCGCCTATTACCAATTCTTTGTCAATCGGTTTGAGCATATCATAAATGGTGAGGGCTGCTATCATGGCGCCGTGCATCGCTTCTACCTCTACGCCGGTTTTGTAAATTGTTTCTACCGTGAGTTTTATTATGATGTCATTTTCTGTGAGTTCGTAATCTACTTTGCAATGTTCTATCGGCAAGGGATGACAATCGGGGATGCTGTTGCTTGTGTTTTTTACAGCTAATAATGCGGCCGCTCGTGCAAAGTCCAACACATTTCCTTTTGGCACTTTGTTTTCTTTGATTGCAGTAATTGTTTCTGTAGTACTTGCGTGAACAATTGCTTGGGCAATGGCTGTGCGTTTTGTGTTTGATTTTTGGGTTATGTCTACCATTGGTTATTTTCTTATTGATTCACCTTCCATTGTTCTGATGTCCCCGTCAATTCCTTCCCCCAAACCGGCAATTCATTTTTCACCCGCTCCACCAATTCATTGCAAACCACTTGGCTTTCTTTTCGATGCGCCGATGATACAAAAACGAACAAACAAATTTCGCCCGTTTTCACTTCGCCCACGCTATGATAAACGTGCATGCAGGTAATATCATTTTTTGCAAAAATATCCTCGCGGATTTCATGCATTTTTTCGTTAGCCATTTCTTCGTAGGCTGTGTATTCTATGGCTGTAACTTCTTCGCCATCAATTTTATCGGCACGTACTTGTCCCAGAAAAATTTGGTGCGCGCCTATGCTTGTTTTGCTTTGGTGCTTGGCTATGCTGTTGCCAATAAACTCGGCTGTGATGGCGCCTTTTATGAAAATTGATGTTGACATTTTTTGAAACAATAAAGATATTTTTAAAAAATAATTATTCCGCCAAACCCAAAGAAATGTTTAATTTTAAAATGTCATGAATACAGAAACTGTCAAATTAGAACTAATTGAATGGATTGCACAATTGGACAATGAGCAAACCTTGAATGAACTGAAAGAATTGTACAATGCCAACTCAGTCAAAAATAAGTTGAGCGAAGCAGAATGGGCAGCCATCGAGGAAGGCCAAGCTGATATTGATGCAGGCAGAGTGGTGCCGCACGAAGAGGTTATGAAAAAATTTGAGAAGTGGCTTTAGAAATTATTTGGACAAAAAAAAAGCTGACCAAGATGCTGACATTATGTTGTTATATATTCAGGAACATTGGTCTTTCAGACAACAACAAAAACTAATTGATACCGTTAATACTATATTATTCCGAATACTAGAATCTCCAACTACGTTCCCTCTTGTGAAAGGCAATGTGCGCAAAGCTTTTATTTCAAAAGCTTATTCCATTTATTCTATAGTAAGGTATGAAAGAATAACAATTCTGCGGATTTTTGACCAGCGTCAAGACTCAAACAAATTGAGATTATAAATCTTTAAAAGCTTTAGGCGGCACAAAATTTTTATTTTCACTTGCATTTGTTTTATAAATCTCCTGCGTCAAACCATTATAATGAATCAATTCAAAAGACTTGTCAGCTTTCATATTGCAGATATATTTTACAACTTCCAACCCCTGCATACTGCCTATAATGCTCGGCAAAAAACCTAGTATCCCATTTTCTGCGCAGGTTGGTATCGCATCTTTAGCTGGCTTATCAGGGAAAAGCGAATTGTAAGAAATTTGATTTTCGGCATAATTAAAAAGTGCTACTTGTCCTTCAAATTCAAACACCGAACCATAGACGTAAATTTTGTTTTTCAGCGTACAATAATTATCGAGTAAATAACGCGTTTCAAAACGGTCGCTGCCGTCCAAAATTATATCGTAGTCTGCCGCAGTTGTAAGTACATTTTTTGGTGTAATAAATTCTTCAAATATTTCTATCTCTATCAAAGTGTTGAGTGCTGCCAGTTTTTCTTTTGCAACTACCACTTTAGGTTGCCCCACTTCATTTGTTGAGTATAAAACTTGCCGATGTAGATTGTGCAATTCTATTTTATCGCCATCTACCAATCCAATTTTGCCAATGCCGGCACCAGCCAAATACTGTGCCGCGGGGCAGCCCAAACCGCCTATGCCAACGATTAGGACGTTGGCATTTGACAATTTTTGTTGCCCTTCGTACCCAAAGGATTGCAATTGCATTTGGCGTTGGTATCTATTGAAAAAATCTTGGTTCATTGTTTCCTTTTACTTCTTAAACACTTAGATCATATACAAGCATTAGGTAATTTATATGCTATCCTCCGCTAAAAGGCGGCATTAGTGCCACTTCATCATGCTCATGTAAAGTACAGTCCACACTAATTTTTTTATTTACAGAAAATACAAAATGAGCATTTTGCAGTTTGGGGTATTTCTCATTAAGTATCATCCTTAGGTCTTCCAAATTTGCCGCAAAGGTAATTTGCTCACTAGGTAAGGTGGTGATGCTTTTTATTTGACCAAAATAAAGTACGGTAATCATGTGTTTAAAATTTTTTCAACCTGTAAAATATCTTCAGGTGTGTTTACATTTAAAAATAATTCAGGATGCTCGATTGGCAATGTTTTGTAATCAAACTGTTTGATGAGCCATTGCATTTTTAGATTTCCTTCGTCAACTTTTTTCTTCCATTTCGGTAAAATACTTTTTGAATAAAGCCCTGGAAAAGGAAACAAAAACTCTTTTTGAAAACAAGCAATTTCAGTGTTCCGAGGCAGATCAAATAATAAACGAATTACCGAATAAGTTATCAGCGGCATATCACAACTCACAATCAAACATTTATCAGCTTTGGCATCATCCATGGCGGTAAGAATTCCCTGCGCAGGACCTTGATTTTTTATTTTATCAGAAATGATTCTGTAGCCAAACTTTTCGTATTCGCGGTTGGAAGTGATGATTGTGATATCAAGCGTCCTGTATTTTAGACCTGTCTGGTTTTCAATACAATGCAACATCATTTCCTCCCCATTAATTTTTACCAAGCCTTTATCGCTGCCCATTCGGCTACTCTTACCTTCGGCTAATATGTAAATTGGAAAATTCATTTAACCAATAAAAATTTTAATAGCAGCCAAAAATAAAACCACTGCAAGTAATTTTTTGATGTAAAGATTCGACCATTTTCTGGCTCCAAAATAAGCGCCAACCAATCCTCCGCCGCCTGCTAAAATAATGATGATTGGCATAGCATTCGGATATTCCAAGCCAGTAGAATATTTGCCCAACAAGCCCGCTGCAGAATTTACAAAAATAAAAAGCGCGCTAATGCCCGCCGTAGTTTTGGCATTGCTCCAACTCAGCAATAAAATAATAGGGGATAAAATAATACCACCCCCAATACCCAAAAGCCCCGATGCAAAACCTATGCTCGCTCCCAACAAAAGAGCTATTGGTATAGAGTAATTTTTATTCTCTGTGGTATTTTCTATTTTAGTAAAAAAAAATAAACGAAAACTGGCCAACAACAAAAAGACTCCTAACCCATAAAAATAAATTTGTGTATCCAGCTGAATGCGCCCGCCCAAATACGCCATGGGAATAGAAGCCGCCGCCAAAACTAAAAACAGTTTTTTATCAAAATACCCGCCCCGATAGTATTGAAAAAATGCGATGCCGGCCACAAACAAATTGAGCGTGAGGGCAATTGTTTTTACATCATCAGCCGCAACAGCAAAAAGACTCATCAACGCCAAATAGCCACTCGCCCCGCCATGCCCAACTGCTGAATATAAAAAAGCAACGATTGGCAAACAGACGAGGAAGTAGTATTCGTTCATGCCGTTTTTTTTATATCAAATGCACATCAACCAAACTTTCTTTGGTCAACGTATTTGCCTCACCCGGTATCTCCACTAAACAATCTGCCACGGCAAATGCATTCATTTTGTAGGACTGTTGTCCGTCCAAAATTTCTACGGTGTCACCATTTATTTTTCCTTTTAAGAAAAACGTTTTGCTGTTATTTTTTGTGAGGTCCTCCTGCAATTTTAGTTTTAGATTGGCTGTGCTTTTCTGCTGTGAGCCCATTACCCACGCCAATGCATGGCGTACATAAATATAAAAACAATTCATCACCGAGCCAGGATTGCCTGGCAATCCGAAAACTAATGTCTGACCTTTTTTGCCAAAGTAAAATGGTTTGCCAGGTTTCTGATGAACGTTATGAAAAATTTCTTCGACACCCAGTTTTTCAAGTGTACTTTTTACTATGTCATATTTCCCTACCGAGATTCCGCCTGTAATTAAAAGTATATTTGCCTGCAACCCATCGCCCACTTTTTGCAACATATCTTGCTCAAGGTCTGCTGCTTTTCTGATGCGAATGTCGGTGAGGTTCATTGTTTTTAATGCGGTAGATAATGCATACGAATTGCTTTCATAAATTTTACCATTGCGCAGGTTTTCGCTTGGGTTTATTAGCTCATTGCCCGTTACCAAAATATCGATACTTGGGCGTTTATGAACTGCAATTTTATCAATACCAAAACTAGCCAACATACCACACGTTGCCGCCGTCAGTTTATCACCTTTTTTTAGGATCGCATCGCCCTGTTTGCTTTGTGAACCTTTCAATCGAATATTGGCGCCTTGCTTCAAATCAGCTTGATTGACAAGTATATTTTTACCGTCAATCTTCACGTGCTCCTGCATTACCACCGTGTCTACCCCAGCCGGTATAAGCGCACCCGTAAATATTTGAATACAATGCTCTGCGTCCACTTCGCTCAGCAATGTGTCGCCCGCTTTTATTTCGCCTTCATTATATAGGGGTATATTTTTCGCCAAATCTTCATGCCTTAACGCATAGCCATCCATTGCCGAATTTGTAAAACTCGGCATATCAATGGGCGCAATAATATCCTCGGCACTGTGCCGATTCATAGCTTCATAAAGTGAAATTTTTTCCTCGCCAAACTGATGGCAATGCTGTTGTAAAAGTTGGCGCGCCTGTGCTACGGTAATCATTATTTTATAATATCTAAATTTCTAAAAATGTCTTTAGTAATGGCTACGCGGTCAGCAATATTTTTATCAAAGTCAACATTTTTATCTTTCGTTTCAAAACTCATACTGAAAAAGTAAGGACGGAAATTTGTCTCCTCTTGCTTCGTCTCCACATTTTTTTGGATTTCTATTTTTTCCAAATAACCTACAAGGTGACAAATATATTTTTCGCCAACTGAGTACGTGCCCGTTTTGTACGATAGTTTATAATCATCGGTTACCTCGTGCAGCATCAACGAGCGCACCAATCGTTGGCTACGTTTTGATAATGGTAGTTTGTCAAAATACATTCTTTTCAAAAAACCAACTTGCTCGTCAGGCGTTATTTGCAAGCTGCCGTCTAGCCAAAATTGATCGATCGAATCACCGATTGTTTTGTTGCCATAATTCATTGTATCCAAATAATGCTGCATGGTATCGCGCCCTATTTTCCGCGCTAAGGCTTGGTAATATGGCACGGCGCTATATTCAAAAGCCGCTTTCATATCAAGGTCTTGATTCCAATTTTTGTTCCAACGTTCTACCCCATCCCATTTTATAATGTAATCAATATCGGGCGCAAGATTAGTTTCGAGTGCTACCAACGAATTGAAAATTTTGAAGGTAGAGGCTGGTGAAAATTGCCGACTGGCTCTGTCTAAATTGTACACAAACACTTGGTCGTGTGTATTATCATAAACCTCAAAACAAGCAGAGTCGATGCCGCGCTCAGTGAAGAATTTACTCCATTCTGGCTTCTTTTTAATATTGTCTTTGTAGCAGGAACTTGCCATAAATATAATGCTGGCAATGGCTAGTAAAAGCGGTGTAGATTTCATGTGTGCGAAAATAGATAAGAAACGAATAGGGAATAATGAATAGCGAATAATATGTGTAGATTTCGCGGTGTGTTTTTTAACGAAAAATCGCCAATCACAAATCAGCAATCATATAATCAACAATCTATATCGTACCCGTCCGTCCACCATCTACACAAATACTTTGGCCAGTAACGTAGGCCGCGGCGGGGGTTGCTAAAAAGGCAATCATGTTTGCAATTTCTTCGGGTTTGCCAAATCGTTTCATGGGTATTTGATTAATCATACCTTGCTCAACTGAGTCAATTTTTACGTCTGTTTTCTTGGCTTTATTTTCTATGATACTTTCTAGTCTGCCGGTTTTGGTGGCGCCGGGTAGTACATTATTCACGGTAATGCCATACTCGGCCAATTCATTACTCATGGTTTTTGCCCAGCTGGCTACGGCACCACGGGTAGTGTTACTCACGCCCAATCCGCTCAACGGAATTTTTACAGAAGTAGAAATTATATTAATTATTCGACCTCCTTTTTTTTCTTTCATACCTCCAATAACCGCCATGGTGATGATATGATTACAAATAAGATGTTGATTATAGGCGTCCAGAAAATCATCCGTTTCTGCCTCCGAAATTTTTCCTGCTGGCGGGCCACCGCTGTTGTTTACTAAAATATCGATGGTATTATTCTTAGTATAATTTTCAATAGCTGTGCGTACTGTTTCGGGTTTTGAAAAATCGGCGGTAAGATATCCATGTGCCTCATTATTTATTTTTGAAAGAGCTTCAACATTTGCTTTTAGCTTTTCTTCGTTGCGCGAAAACAAAATGCATCGCGCGCCCAAATTGGCTAATTCCTGAGCTGTGGCCCAACCAATGCCTTGCGTGCTGCCGCAAATTAGTGCTGTTTTTCCTTTTAGGTTTATGTTCATAGCTGGGCAAATATAGGCTGTGGTTTATAATATATATTTCTGTAGTTTACGTTATTCTTTTATCTAGCTTTTGAAAATTATAGAAAGTAGTTTCACTGCCTGTTCAATCTAAGAGCTCAATTACAATAAAATTTCAGTAGTTAAAACCGCATGGATAATCAAGCGTTTAAAACGTACAGTTACTTTATTCCTTTTCTATCTTTTTATTTTTAAAACTCCCTGCTACCCGAAGCCCAAAATACAAATTGAAACCTTTACCCTGACCACTTACTACGCTACCAATATCGTCTGTACCAAAGTATACATACGCCAAGCGAGCACCAATCCCTGCTTTCAAATTTTGGCTAAAATAATTGTACGAAATAGGCATCCACACATCAATCATGCGGCTTTGCCAACGCGGAATAATAGCGGTGTAGCTACTATAGTTTGAGCTTTTACTTTTGTCCGTATTCAGGTTGGCACTTGTAGATACGCCTACGTAAAAGCCTTTTATTACCTGCATTTCGGCATAGAGGTTGAGGCGCGTAGGGAGTGATTGCGAAAAACTTTCGCGGCCCGAGTCAACCGCCACGCCGTAGTTTGCCGCCCATTGTTTTATAGAGTCGTAGTCGTTAGGGAAATTATCAAAACTGTCAATAGGTATGGTTACATTATTAGCAACAAAACTGGCTGATCTAAGATTGCCTTTGTTATAATTTATGCGGCCAATATCAGTTATGCTTACACTGGCGCGGAGGTTGCGCCTCAGTAGTTCACCTTTGTAAACCGCGCCAATATCACCGCCCAACCCGCTACCAGCTGCTTTGCCCAGCGCGTTCCCAATACCCAAACCGCCATTGCTGCTCCCCAAGAAATCAAGCCCATCGGGGCTGGCGGCAT
>JBBSPP010000067.1:0-9739 GCA_038258625.1 Chitinophagales bacterium | reverse complement strand
AGCGTGGTGGATGGGCCGTTGTATGCTGGCGGCGGCATGGAGTACCCCAATATAACTATTATAGGAAAACTGCCAGATCAAAGTACTGTGTATGTTGTAATTGTTCATGAAGTTGGACACAATTGGTTTCAGGGATTATTGGGTAGTAACGAGCGTGAACACCCGTGGCTTGATGAGGGTGTCAATTCTTTTTACGAAGCAAAAATTGGAGGCGTTTTAAAAACTAAAAATATTCCTGTAGCATCAAGTGGCGGCAATGATATTATTTATGTGTTGAACGGCCACATTCGGCACGACCAACCCATTGAATTGCCAGCGGTAGATTATTTGGAATCAAATTATGGTGGCGTGGTATATGCCAAAACTGCGAAGGCAATGGCCTACCTCGAAGATTATATTGGCGAGAATGATTTCCGACAAGGTATGCAAGAATACTTCCGCACTTGGATGCAAAAACATCCTTCCCCCAATGATTTGCGCGCGGCCTTGGAGTCAAAAACAAATAAGGACATCAGTTGGTTTTTTAATGATTTTATAAAAAGCGCACAGCCGCTAGATTATAAAATAAAATCAGTAAAAACATCGGCGGCAAATAATGTGGTGGCGGTAGAAAATAAATTAGGAACTAATTATCCTGTGCCGGTTTTTGCTATGCGCGGCGATTCGGTTTTGGAAAAAGAATATACAGTTAACGGAAAAGCATTTTTGAAAAATTATGACAGCGGCGTGCATTACGAAATTGATAAAGACGGCGTAGTACCCGAAATTAATACCCGAAATAACGGCTATGAGCCAAAAGCATTTTTTAAAAGAAGCTCTCCCAAAGTTGGGATTGGTACCAGTTTTTTAAAAGCGGGCATGAATAAAATGTACTTCCTCCCCGCGGTTGCATTCAACCATTATGATCGAACTATGGCGGGATTGGTGATTCATAATCTCACCATTCCGAATAAGAAATTTCAGTTTGCATTTACGCCGCTCTATAGCTTTGCGGCAAAAACTATCAATGGCACGGGCGTAATGGGTTATAGTTTTTACCCCAAGAAAACATTTTATAGAGTAACGGCATCGGTGCAAGGGAGTACGTTTAGCATCGACTCTACCATTCGTAATTTGCCAGAGGCAATTTATCCGCGTTGGTACAAAATAAATCCGCGTTTAGCTTTTGAACTTGAGAAGTCAAATTTGCGCAGCCCGATTTCGCGCAGTATTGAACTGAATTTTTTCCATACAGGTGCGCAACAATTTGCTTTTAAGCAAGATCCAGTCGATAGTATTTTCCGGGCAAGTGTGGGCGAGTATGAAAAACAAAATTTGTTTCGGGTAAATTATATTTATAAAAATGATAGAACGTTCAACCCCTTTGGCTATAACATACAATACGAGACCACCAAAGAAATTACAAAAATTACCGCCGAGGGGAATATTAAAATTGATTACTTTATGCCGAAGAAAGCGCTGTATTTAAGAGCGTTTGCGGGTAAGTTTATTTACTTAAATAATGATGCCGGCTACTTTAATGTATCACCTTATTTTTTAAATGTCACGCCCACCGCGGCCAATGATTATGCTTATGAAAATGTTTTCTTAGCACGCAATGAACAGACGGGCTACAAAAGCCAGCAGGTGATGGATAAAGAAGGAGCATTTACAACACGCACCAGTTTTTTGGCAACCCCACTTGGGCAAACCGATGATTGGTTGGCGGCCATAAATCTTCGTACCGATATTCCAATCGATTTTTTCTATCTGCCTCAAGTGTTTTTTAATGTTGCCACTTTTGCAAATGCTGGGCAGCAAAACCCAACGGGAAACAAAACACTTTTTGAAGGCGGCCTACAATTTAATTTGATAAAAAATATTTTGAAAATTAATGTACCACTGATACTGAGCAAAGATTTTAAAGACTACACACAATCTATTTACCCTAAAAAAGAAAGTTGGTACAGGCAAATTTCTTTTTCGCTTTCTACGGATCGGATAAACTTTTTGCGCACGCAGGAGAGTTTGACGAAATTGGTGTTTTAGAATTGCTAAACGAACCAATCTTCAAATGCTGAGGTTGGATTTAGTGCAGCACAACTACGATTAGTTGCGGAAACGGTTGGGATAGTCATGAGATTCAGTGGTGGGCGTTTTTTATATTTGATTAAAACTCGCATTACCGCGATAAAATTTTTTACCATTAAATAGCCTTTGACTGTAAATGAAAATTGTAGGTGTAAACGTTGTAGGGCAATATTTTTTTAGATAAAAAATAGGCGATAAAACAAGCAATCAAAATTGGGATGAACAAAATATATCCGTTAGGTGCTAGGCTGCAAATAAGTATGAGGGAAGTAAATGGTGCAAACAAAGCTGCAGATAAAGTAGCCGCAGCGCCAACAAGAGCAAAGTTTATTGGAATTAGCTGCGCATTAAAATAATGATTGCCAATAAAGGCAACCAGCAAACCCAGAAAAGCACCAGCCACAATACTAGGCGCAAACACGCCACCATCGCCGCCGGCACCCAACGTGAGCGAAGCCGCCAATGGTTTTAAAAACGCAAGGCCAATTAATAGCAGTAGCGAAATGCTTGGGGCAGACAAAGGTGTATGCAAAACTTCTTTCAGGCCATGATAGCTGTCGCCATATAAAGCAGGGTAAAAATAAATGATACCTCCCACCATAAGTGCACCCAGATTAACACGCACAAAATTATTATTGATCCGCGCAAAAAGATTTTTCATGCGGGTAACGCAGAGCGTAAAATAAACGGCGAGCACACCGCCCAACAAACTTAGAATTACAAAAAAGGGCATCGCAGAAAAATTCCAATTCGTAATACGATTTGGTAGTAAGGTATGATTGTCAAACAAAAAAATAAAGACCGCCGATACCAAAGCCGATGCTGTGCAAGAAATAATTAAGGTTTTATTTATTTTACGCGCAATCACTTCCATAGCAAAAAGCCAACCGGCTAAGGGGCTGCAAAATAATATGGCCACACCAGCCGTTACCCCAGCACAAATTAATTCTCGTTTGTACTGCTTGGCAGAGAATTCTTTTTTGTATGCATAATTGCCCACTGTGGCCGTGGCCACTACTGTGGAAACCTCGATGCCCGTAGAGCCGCCAAATATTACGGTAAGAAAACCATTTATATAATGAGAAGGAATTTTGAACAAAGGCAAATGTTCTTTGCGCTGATCTAATGTTTTATAAATTTCTGTAATGCCTTTATTTTTTCGGTTTTGGAAAGCATATTTTCTTAAAAAATAAATAGCGGTGATACCAATGGTGGGCAGAAAAATAATGGCGGTAGAGTAATTTTGGACCGAGTTAAAAATAGCATGTTCAAAATATTCGGTGAGCCATTTTAGCGAAAAGGCTAGGAGCGCACAAGCTAGTCCAACTGCGATGGAAGTAGTTATAAGCTTGAAATAGTTTTGAATAATTATTTTTTTTCGTTCCACGTGCTTTAATAAAATTCAAATTTATTACTAAATTCAATTTTCTGAAAATAAGTGCAGCCTGTAGCGAGTGTTTAACTCTGGCGGCCTACCAGCGAGTATGTTTAGAAATTCATATTATCGAGTGTTTTAGATGCCACCAGTCGCGACGGCGCGCAATATCTAAAACAGAATTTTGCGAATAAACATTGGGAACAGCGGGTTTCTAAAACATCGTTTGTTGTGGCAGAATTCGCAAATCAGGTTTTTTGGTATCCGATAATAAAGGTATTTCAATATGAAACATCGCAAAATGCAATTGCCAAGATTGTTGTGAAGTGTAATATTTGTAGCTATACCTCCGCTGTCCTTACGCTTTTGATACATTTTTTTTATTTTATTAAAACAAACCAATCTAGAAGCCAACAAATTTATTTTTAATCTCTTGGACTACCCTTCGTTGCCAAAAAAATTAAACCCTACCAAGCCAATAATTATTAGCAACAGAAAAAGTCCTTGCGGGACATTGATTTTTTCGTTAAAAAAAAGAATGCCCGCGCAACAAACTAATAAGGTACTGCTGCCAGCCCAGATAGCATTTGTCCAACCCATTGGCAGGGTTTTAAGCGCCAAGGATAAAAAAACGAAGCTGATTACGAACGCTAATAAACCAGAAACAAAGTAAATCTTGTTGGTAAATCCATTCGATAATTTCATTAGAATAACGGCTGCCGTTTCTAGTATAATTGTGACTAGTAAAAATATATACCCGTTCATTAGTAGTCTAAAATTATTACTTGTGTAACGCCCAGCATATTAAAATTAGTTGTGGAAGCAATGCTATAAGCTCCCATATTATCAAAGAAAATGGTATCGCCTATTTGCAATTCGGGCAGTAAGATTTGGTCTGTTAGTTTGTCAAAAGAATCGCAGGTGGGGCCGTATAATATTGACGGAAATTCTGCGCCTACTATTTTTTGATTATTGCGGAATACTTGCAGATTATCGAAAGAATAAAAATCAAAAACCTTGTTGGAAATACAACCGTACACACCTTCGTTTATGTAATAAATGTTGTGTGCTTCCTTTTGAGTTTTGCCAATAATCTGGCAAGCCAAAGTAGCAATAGGCGTGGCTACAAATCGGCCAGGCTCGGCCAAACATTCTATGTCTTTAAAATGTGTTTTGAGATAATTATTTATGGGGGTATAAAAAGCAGTTAGCTCATCAATATCCTCGGAATCGTAGAACGGAAAACCGCCGCCGATATCGAGCACAGACAAGTCCATGCCAATGTGCAAGGCACTATCGTACAGGGCACGGCAAGTTTGTAAGGCGTGCAAATACTGACGGTTGCTAGGCATTTGGCTACCTACATGAAAACAAACACCACAAATATTATACCCCATCTGTTTTGCCTTCACCAAAAATGCCAAGGCCTGAGCGGGCGGCAATCCAAATTTGGAAGACAAATCTATAGCAGCTTCTTGGTTAGAAAACGAGAGCCGAACCATAAGCTCCACTTCGTTTTTATAAGCTTCAAATTTTTGCAATTCAAATTCGCTTTCCACCACAAAGCGTGTGATACCATTCTCCAAGGCATAACTAATTTCTTTGGCTTTTTTGATAGGATGGGTGTGAATGCATTTGCCAATATCTACTCCCGAATTTTTTAATAAATCAATTTCACCATTGGAGGCTACATCAAAATACCCGTTCATATTATTTATTTCGTCTATCACCACTTTTTGTGGGCAAGACTTAACGGCAAAGTGATTTTTGCAGGCGGGTAGCAAATCATTTATAAGTTGATACCGGTCTCTGATACTGTTTTTATTAATTATAAAAACAGCATCTTCGGTTTCAGTATTATAGGGCAATACATTTTCTATTATATGCTGGTGATAATTATCTCTTGTATTTGAAACATTCAATTCGAGCAATTGCACAGGGTTGATTATTGATTCGGTCATAATAGTTTTTACAATTTATAAAAGCGAAAGAGTTTTCGATTCGCTTATTTTCAAATTCAAAATTATGTTGTTGCAAGCTCTTATTTATCCCTGAATTCAGTGATTTATTTTTGGAGCTATGCGGTATAGTACAATAAGATTTTTGACAATCTGTTGAATCTGCGCTGCGAAGGAAAAACTAGAATTAATGATAACTGCATGCCCGAAGCGTAGCGGGGCTGATATGCTCTTTATTAATTCTGAAAAGTGTAGACAGTCGAAAAGCTTTCATTGTTAATGTAGTCTTCCATAGTTAATTATAGTTTAGCGCAGCCCAACTACAATCGTCGCTTTCTAAAATAATGATTTAAAAATAGACGTATGCGTCGGTTCTAAAAGCCACAGAATATTTATTCGTTAATTCTTTTTTAGTTTGCAAAAGCCGTTACAATCGGCTACGTAATTTCTGGCTCCGTATTGTTATTTTCAGCACAGAATGAAGTTATAATGCCTTCGGCATGTAAACACCAATGAGTCGGAGACGTTTGGCTAAGAGGTTGAAGATATTTTTACTTCGTTTTATGTAAGCTTTTCTTTAAAAAAATCCATGGTTCGTTTCCAGGCTAAATCTGCCGCGGCTTTATCAAATCGGGGAGTGGAATTATTATGAAAGCCATGATTTACTTCAGGATACATATGTGCTGTATACTCAATGTTGTTTGCTTTTAAAGCTTCTTCATAATCTGGCCAGCCGGCATTCACTCTTTCATCTAAACCTGCATGGTGTATTAATAGGGGCGATTTGATATTCGCCGTTTCTTCCGCCGTAGGTTGTGTGCCATAAAATGGTACCGCTGCCGAAAGATTGGGCAATTTTGTTGCCATCATATTAGATATCCAACCGCCAAAACAAAATCCTACAACACCTACCTTGCCCGTGCAATCTTTATGATTTTTTAGATATTCATAGGCAGCAATAAAATCTTCTAGCATTTCGTATTTATCTCGTTTGCTCTGTAAGGTTTTTCCTTCTTCATCAGTGCCTGGATATCCGCCCAGGGGCCAGAGTGCATCTGGGGCCAGCGTTACATATCCTTCTACTGCGGTTCGTCTTCCTACATCTTCTATATACGGATTTAAGCCTCTGTTTTCGTGTACTACAATAATGCCCGGCAATTTGGTTTTTGCTTTTTTTGGTTTTGATAAAAGGCCGCGTATTTCTCCACCACCATTGGGCGAATCATACAAAATATAATTTGTTGAAAGTCTTTCGTCATTGGGATCTACCAACATGGTATCCTTATAATTTGGCATTATAAAACTAAGCAAAGCCGGCACCGTCAATCCGCCAATTGCATAAATAGATAAGTTTTTAATAAATGTTCTTCGGTCTAATTTGTTGTGGGCATAATCGTCATATAAATCAAATACTGCTGGGTTAATGTCTTCCTTATTTATTTTTTTCATGTTGTTTCGATTTATTGTATTGATAAAAACATAATTATTGGAATGCTAATTTAAGACGGAAAGCGCGTAAAAGAGTTTTGTACTTATTGTTCTTTGAGTTGTTTCTTGCTGCGGCGGAGCGTATTATCTAGAACGACGTTTGCGGTGGAAGATTTGGAACAGCTAATTTGTTTAAATTAAACTAATCTTGATTTTGTTTATTCCTTGCTATCTCAATTGCCTTGTGTAGTTTCTGTTCTAACAGTTTTAAGTCAGGGAGTTTGGTTAAATATTCTGCCACTTTGATATTGCTTTTTTCGAGTTGTAGTAGTTCTATATGCTCTTTATTTTTAGAAGCACAAAGTATTAATCCGACGGGTGAGTTTTCGCCTTCTACCGTTTCGTGTTTTTCTAACCAGCGCAAATACAATTCCATTTGACCTTTGTGAGCGGCTTCAAATTTGCCTAGCTTTAAATCAATGGCTACTAAGCATTTTAATCTTCTGTGATAAAAAAGTAAATCAATATAGTAATCATCGGCATCAATTGTGATTCTTTTTTGCCGAGCCAGAAATGCAAAATCGGTACCTAGCTCAATGATGAATTTTTGTAACTCTACCAATATGGCGCTTTCAATATCTTTTTCGGAATAGGTGTCTTTTAAGCCTAAAAAATCGAGAACGTAAGGGTCCTTAAAAACCAAATCGGGGCTTAATTGGCTTTCGTTTTTCAGTAGTGCCAAATCTTTTTCTATGGTTAGCGCTGGTTTTTTGCTGATGGCGGTGCGTTCGTATAGCAGGCTATTGATTCTTTCTTGTAATGTTCTTGTACTCCATCTTTCTATTTTGCACATTTCAAAATAGAACATTCGTTGTAAAGGATTTTCTAAATAAATAATGGTTTTTATATGAGTCCAACTTAATTGTCTCCGCAGTGCGGAGACAATTTATTTTTCGGGGATTGTCTCAGCAAAGCGGAGACAATGTCGGAGCTGCTTTTCGCTCCACCCACTGCCAAACTCTTGGGTTAATTGTCGTGCCAGCGATACGACAATCTCCTTGCCATATTCAGCTCGTTGTTGTTGCAGTACTTCGCTGTTTATGCGCGTGCCTATTTGCCAATACAACATACTCATAGCTGAATTTATGGCCACGGCTACTTGTTGGCGACTGTCGGCTAGTAATGTTTTAATGTCGCCAAACAGTGGCTGTGAATTTGGGCTGGTGGTTGAAATATCTTTTTTACTCATTTAGAAATTGTTTGTTTTGAGTTATTGTGGTGGCTTTGATATACGACGTGCTCAATTGTCTACACGCTGTGTATACAATTTGATTAGCGTTGTTGCTTTGCAAAGTTAATATGGATTAAAGATAAATGGATTTCTCTAGAATGTTCGCCTCGCATTGATGTGGCGAACTAGCATATAGCTATGTTGCTGTTTGAGTTGTTTTTGCGTAGCAAAGCCAACTCGAACTTTTGATAATGTAAGTCTCCGACTTGCTCGCGTCAGTGTACTAGCGATACAGGGAAATGGTTGATTACTGTTATGTGCTATTCTGCCTACCCGGCAGTTGGATTTGGAAATCCACATTATCGAACGTTCGAAATGCTACGCCTGCGGCGAAACATTTGCGAACAGCAAGCGGAACATTTGGAACAGCAGGTGAGAAAAGCGGGAGACTAAAGCTTAATCAAAGAGCCAAAAGCTAAATGCTCCTAAAAATCCACCCCTTTAATCCCCGCCAGCGGGGGAACACTCGAGTGCTAAATGTGTTTCGTCCCAAAATATTTTACAAAAGGTCTCCCTCCCGAATTTCATCAATAGTAGCGGCGCCAAGTTGTACCATATTGTTGCGGAGGTCGTCTATAAAAATGTGTGCGGCATGGTCGCCACCGTATTGGCCCAGGGCGGCTGCGCCATAAAAGAAGGGGCGGCCGGCAAAAACAAAATCGGCACCGAGGCGGAGGGCGCGTATTATATCGAGGCCATTGGGTTTATCTAAATATTATTTGCCAAACCTATTTTGGCTTCAATATCGTTAAAGCAATCTACATAATCTCTTAAATCTGCATCAATCCAGTCTAGTAATTCA
The DNA here is from genome assembly GCA_038258625.1 of Chitinophagales bacterium. GTDB lineage: Bacteria > Bacteroidota > Bacteroidia > Chitinophagales > Chitinophagaceae > JAGNRR01. Next base: position 815 of record JBBSPP010000067.1, on the reverse strand, counting down.
TAAATCTCTTGTTTGATATTTGTAGCTTGGCTAAAGTCAATACTATTCTCAGTAAAGCAAATCGGTTCGTTATGATATACTCGGTTTCTAAACTCGCGAATGTTGTTTAGTTTTTGGTTTAGTATATTTCTATTTACGCTTGGAGGTTTGTGTGGGAAGCAATGAATAACGCTGCCACGGATTAGTCTATAATGATGGGTGTCAAATAAGCTTGTCCAAAACCCCAACGATTGCTCGGCTATTATTTTGCCAGCTGTTACGGTTCCACTTTTTCTAATAATTGTTCGTTCGGCCTTTTCTACTGATGTTTTTAAAAAGTATCGCGATGCTGCCAATGATGCGCTATTCATAAAACCATTTTTCTCGGTAATAATCCAATTGGGATTATCGAAATGAGCAGATATTTGCTGGTTTACGATATTCCTAAAAAATATTTCGAAGAGATTTAATACAGGATAAAATGATTGGGCTACTCTCAAATTTATTTCATACAGTTTTTGAGCCTTGGGTTTTGAGCCTGCGGTTGCAGTTAAAAAACGGTCTAATCTGGGTTGGGATAAGTAGTATTCTAATTTTTGGTATTCCAACATTTTGTATTTTTTAGCAGCCTCGAACAAATATATTATCTTACTTTTGTATTGTAATGCTTAATCAAGCCTCTTTCTTCGGAAACGTAATTAAGTGAAAGCATTAAAGAGCCTCTCAATTTATTGGGAGGTTTTTTATTTTGGGGCTTGCTTAACACGTTACAAACTCAAAAAAGCTGAACAAAGAACCAAAAGCTGAAACAGCCGTGATAGAAGTGGAAATCCTTT
>JBBSPP010000066.1:0-9793 GCA_038258625.1 Chitinophagales bacterium | reverse complement strand
GCCCTTCTATTTGGTTACCCATACCGTGGGCTTTGGGCGATGAGCGTACATATACAAAGGGCATTTTGAGCAAATCGGCTACCAATGCGCCATGCGGAATGCCAGCGGTGGCTACTCCGGCAATTACCTCAGCATGGGGAAACTCGGTAAAGACCAGATTGGATAATTCGCTTTTTACAAAATCACGAATGTGGGGGTACGAAAGTATCTTTCGGTTATCGCAATATATAGGACTTTTCCAACCGCTAGCCCACGTAAACGGATTGGTTGGTTGTAGTTTTACGGCTTTAATTTGCAATAATTTTTCGGCGATACGTTGTTCTCTTTGCACGGCGCAAACCTAATATCAAAAACAAGAAATGGAAGAAATAATACCAATATATTATAAAGACAAGTGTATTTGGCTAACTACTAATGCTGCTAATTTGATAGCCCAAGAGGGATTGACTAACACTACAGTCATACAGCAAGTTGATGAGGCGACGATTGAAAAAAAATTTCATGAATTTGTTGACTCAGCAAATGACCACTTAATTTTGGTTGGAGATAGGGTTGATAATTTTGATATTTTTTCTGAAATTTTTGAAGAAATTGATGCTGCGGGTGGCGTACTTTGGAACGAGCATGACGAGCTGCTAATGATAAATCGATTGGGCATGTGGGATTTGCCAAAAGGAAAATTGGATGTAGGCGAGGATATGGCAATGTGCGCCGTGCGCGAAGTAACGGAGGAAACTGGCGTGGATGATATTTGCCTTAGTGGCATTCTAAAATCTACTTTTCATATTTATACCTTAAAAAAAACTTGGATATTAAAGCGTACCGAGTGGTACGAAATGAGCGCGCCAAAACAAGCACTTACCCCACAAGCTGAAGAAGATATTACTCAGGCAATTTGGGCTGATAAAAATAGTATTCCGCAATATTTAAAGGAAAGCTATCCTGCCATTCGTTTTATACTTAGCGATTTTTTATAGGGAGTATCAAATTTATAAAAGGTTTTAGAATATACAAAACAACAAAAAAGGCAGCCACTAGTGGCCACCTTTTTTACGAAAAGAATCCCGATATATATATATCGGAAGAAAAAAAGAAATCGTTTAGTTTATAATTACTAGTTTCTTCATCAATCTTTTACCATTTGTTTCAACCATTATAAAGAATACTCCTGTGGAGTAACGGCTTAGGTCAAGGGTAGTAAATTGATTTATATTTTTTTGTGAAAGAACAGTTTGACCTGTCATATCCAATATTTTTACAGTTGCATCAGCGCTATAATCTGCTGAGCTAATTTCAATATTTACTTTATCTGTAACTGGGTTCGGATAAATTTTCGCGTTCAAATCACTTTTGTTCAAATCATTTATGCCTACAGTTATTCTATAGCAATCGCTATTTCGATTTACTTGTCCTCGTATTTCACCATCGGGATACACTGCTGTATGAATATTTATATAAATACTATCTCGGCGAAATTGTAATTCATTGGCAGGTGTAAATGGCGTAGTATTACTGGCTGCAGTATCATCCGTCCAATAGCCAAATGCAGCATCGTCTGATGAAGTACCTGCGAAAAAGGGTGTTAGGTTATAGACTATTGGTCCGTTTGTGCCCTCCACTCCGTTATGAAAATGAGCAGCAGTCAATGGTCCACTTAAATTACTAACCACCACCATATAATGTGCATTGGTACGATCACGATTAATGCTTACAATACCACCACCTACTGCTAATGATGTTGATGCTGGCGAATCTATCACTTGCACATTACTTATGTTTATGTCATACCCTTCACGTGCGATGCGAGCAATCTGCCCACGAACTTCGCCCGCCGGATTGGCTGCTGTATGTACATTCAGATAAGTACCCAAGGCTAGCATTTTACCAATTATTGCAGGGGTAAGTGCTGCACCTGTTTTCATTCCTATAATTCTATTGTTGGTAGTAATATCAGGAGTAAGATTGATGAGTACATTTCCTGAAACATTGGGCTCACCTTCGTGAATATGTGCCATTGTAATAGGGCCAGATAAACCCGAAACTTGAATATTATAAGTAAGCGTATCCATGCTCGCATTCAAATTTATGTAAGAACTACCATATCCATTAGCCGAGATTACAGGAGTGGTTTCCTGCGTTGTATCTAGCGCGGCATCAAATGCTAAACCTTTTTGCATAAAAAGATTTCCGCGAATTTCACCACCAGGAATAGAATCACTATGAATATTTACGTATACACTATCATTCATTACTGCTTGTAATAATTCTGTAGGTAGCGACGTAGAGATTTTTCCTTTAATATTATTGCCATTGATCATTGATGTAAGATTGATAGCTACAGGCCCAGCCACACCAGGCTTACCCCAATGCAAATGTGCTGCTGTAAGTGTACCAATTAAGCTATCAACGGTTACGTTAACAGTTAATTCTCTTTTATCGATGCTCAAATTAAAAACACCCACACCTGTACCTCTGCTGCTTGTAGCTGGCACTTCCTGCAATGAATCTATGTAAGCTCTAAAACCATAATCAGATTCTACTTTTAATTGTCCTCTAATTTCTCCATTGGCAGAATTAGAAGATGTGTACACGTTGAGAAAAAGTTCACCATTCAGGTATTTAGCTCGGATGGCTGGCGTCAAATCTGCTCCAGTCAATGTACCCGATATTCTGTTACCAGAAACCATTCCTGTAAGATTGGTGAGTACTGTACTTACTGTAGCAGGCGTACTCGGTGAACCTTCGTGTACATGAATGCCAGTGATAGAGCCACTTAAATTATCCACGCTAATGCTTACGCACAATGTATCCATTGTTTCATTAAAAAAGAAAGACGCTACACCATTCGCATTATTACTTTTCGCTGGTACTACATTGGCACCAGATAAGCGAGCTGTAACTAATAGACGTTCACTGAGATGATCAGCAAAAAGATTTGTTGAGAATGCAACTACCATTACAGAGGTAATGACCATTTTGAATAAATTTCCTGTTTTCATAATTTCTTTTCTTTTAATTTAGAAGGTTTTCTCTTTTCGTGTTAAACGTACGCAATATAATTAATTTTGGATTACGCGCTTAAGAAAACATTATGAAAAAATGAAATTATGACTTTAAACAAAAGCCTTACCAAGTATATTTAATGAAAAAACTAAACGTTGCCGACTACAACCATTGCAGTGAGCGTTGGGTTTTTACTACCACCTTTCGGTTCGATAGTAATGGCAAACGCTTGAGCCCCGGCTACTTTGCCCCCTTGTACTATTTCGGCTAGGGCATTTTTGTAATCCATAACGCCCATATCAGTGGGTTTACCATCAACAATTGCCCATAACTGATAATCTTTATCGCTGGCTAATGCTGGCAAATTACCCACTTTGAATGCTACATCTTGGGTAAGATCATTCCAAAAAACGGCGACTTCTGCTTCAGGTTGATTCTCTGTACCTTTAAGCTGAATTTTTTTGGTGCGAGAATGCGCTAACCAAGAATTCAAATCATTTAGTTCTGTATTAAATTGTTCGGACGTATTTACCTTTTCTTGCAGCGCAATAAGTTCTTGTTGCTGGTTATTTTGATTAATAAAAAAGACAACCGTGAGCGCAACCAATGCTGCCAACGAAGCTGCTGCCAACCAAGGTCTATTGGGTTTACTTACCGTCATAGCGGCTGGTTGTACTTCCTGTTGAGTAGGCGTTGGCTTTACCTCATTTAAAGGTTGTAACAATGGCTCCTGTGCCTCATCTACAATTGCTTCCAAAATTTTGGTTTTCAAATGTGCTGGCGGCTCGGTGGCCAAAGTGTATGCAAAAGATTCCATCACCTCACTCAGCTCGTCAAGTGATTGTTGTATTTCGGGATAGATAGATGATAAGCACTCAATCTCCCGCCGCTCCTGCTCCGAAGCGATGCCGAGTACAAAACTTTCGAGTACCCCTGATGATATGTAATCTTTTATATCCAAAATAATAAAGTAGTTTTAAACACTTTTCTTAGTTCTCTCATAGCAATTCGCACTCTCGACTTTACAGTACCTAACGGAACGTTTAGTTCGTCAGACACCTCTTGTTGCGTGTAACCTTGAAAATATATATATTCTAAAATTACTTGTTGTTCGGGTTGCAACTTTTCTACTAAGGCGCGAACGCCAATCGTATTCTCATTTAATTGTGTGCTTCTTGAATCACGAATACCTACGTTTGATGCACTGTCTTGGATTTCTACCTCGCCCATTCTTTTGGTTTTGCGCAACGAATCAATTGCTTTGTTTCGCGCAATATTGAGCATCCAAGTAAATATGGTGCCCTTAGCAGAATCATAAGAATGAAATTTTTTCCAGATGTTGACAAAAGCATCTTGGATTACATCTTCGGCTACAGCATCTGATTTTACTATTTGACTAACCACACCATATAAGGCGGGCGAGTAATTGTCGTACAGGGTAGCAAAAGCAACCTGATCTCCATTACGGACAGATTTAATCAGTTGCTCAGTATTTGCTGCGGCGTGGCTCAAAATAAGCACCGAAGATAGTGCAAGGGATATATTTTTTGCTATAATTGATTGTCAAAAATAATATTATAGCGGTTTTATAGCCTTCATTTTTTAACGGGTCATCTAAAGCTATATTTGTTGGCAAAATATGGAAAGTGGCGGTGCTTCTTTTTAATTATACAAAAATTTTTAAAAAAAATGGATTTAAACGAAGTGTACAAAACATCGTGCCTGAAGGGTATGAAAAAACTTCCCAATCAATGTGTGGATTTAATTTTTACAGACCCGCCGTATTATCAGTACCGTGCTCAAAATATTACTGCACTCAAAAATCATAAAGATGTAGTGACCGAATTTGATTTTGACGGCTACAATTCAGAAGAAGAGTACTTGCAATTTTTAGAAGATGTACTCACAGAATGCTACCGCGTTTGCAAAGATGGAGGCAGTGGCTATTTATGGTGTGGTGATGATTTTGTATCCTACATTAATCGAATTGTGGAAAAAGTTGGGTTTAAATTCAGGAAAGTAATTCATTGGCACAAAACCAATCCGTTCCCGGCCATACACACGCGCAAAATGTTCGCCAACAGTATGGAAATGATGGTACATTTTAGCAAAGGCACTCCCAAAACTTGGAATCACAAACCAGTTAATGAGATGCACAATTTTATACAAACACCCATTTGCATGGGCAAAGAACGCAAAAAACATAAAACGCAAAAACCCTTAAAAGTATGCATCCCGTACATAGAAATAAGTAGCAACGAAGGCGATATCGTGCTAGATCCGTTCATGGGTAGCGGTAGTACAGCTATTGCCTGCCTAAAAACAGGACGAAATTATATAGGTTACGAAATTAACCCAGAGTTTCATACTATAATTAATGAACGCATAAAAGAGCAAAAAGCACTTCAAAAGCTAGTAGTAAAAAAATAAACGGAGCCATATTACCGCAAAAAAAAAGTCCTACATGGTGTAGGACTTTTTTAGTTTTTTTATAAAAAATACTTGCTATTTATCTTCATAGCTACCTCCGAAGAAGAAGGAATTTTGCAAATTGGCTTTTATGCTTTTTGTCCAATCAGCATCTTCAGGTGCCGAGTAGCGTGTGGGGCCTTTGTCAAAATCAACATCGGGTGCTGAATATACCGAACCCAAATCAAAAGTCATATACGCCGTTTTGTTTACACCATTTATTTTAAGACCACCTGTTGGTATTTCAAATGTTACTTCATTCCCCGGTTTACCGTAATGAAAAATTAAATCTTGCTGCGTACTATCGGGCTTGCGCAAATACTTGCCTTCGTGCAGAAAAAATATATATCCGTCATTCCCACCAAAATACATATTATTACCTGGGTTTAAATCACCAGCAGATTTACTAGATAAGTTTTGTACAGGATCTACACCCAGCGTCAACCTCATTTTTTTGTATGTACCATTTGGCACCGTAATAGAGGGTAATTTATTATTACCAAACGCATCAATAATTGTATAATTATTATAAGCGCGCTCACTATCCAACTGATCAATTAACACTACGCTAGAAATTATATACCGCAGCTCACTTACGCTAAACGGATTGCCCGCGGCACTTGTATAGGTCAGCGGCGTATTACGCTCAATGGGCAGTGCGCCTACGGCATGATCAAACTGAAATGTAATGTTAGCCTCACCAGGCACGGTTTCTTTTTTACAACTTATGATGGTGAAAAGCACAAGCCCCACGATGGCCAGATTGGTCAATAATTTCATACTAATTTTTTAATTGTATTAAAAGACGTAACGATTGTCTTTTGCGTTAGCTAAATTAAGCAGTTTTGCACTAAATAATCTAGTCTGAGTGTAAAAATATACGTACGTTAGAGAAAAAATTAAGGCTGAACGATACATATCCCTTTTTGTATAGGAAAAATGCCTCTGCAAAAACAACGGAAAAAATTTTAAACCTACATCTTGGGAAGCCTTGCTAAGAAAGCATTGTCGTATAAATGTCGCCAATAAGTTGCGTATGGAAAGAGTTTTTTTTGATTATCAATTCTAGTTTTGTCTTTTAAAAATTAGTAAAATATGAAAAGTATTGGCAATAAAATAGAAGATATACGAAAAATGAAAGGCTTAACGCAGGAAGAGCTGGCCGAGCTTGCACAAGTTAATTTACGCACAATCCAACGCATAGAAAATAATGAATCGGAGCCAAGGGGATACACCATGAAAAATATCTGTACCGCACTGAGCGTTAACATTGAGGACATACTAGATTATGGCAAAGAAGAGGATTTATCTTTTCTTGCCTATTTTCATTTATCCATACTTTGCTTTTTGTTTTTGCCGCTTGGCAACATTATCGTGCCTGCTATCCTCTGGCTGAGCAATAAGCGAAAAGTGCTACACCTTGATACACAAGCCAAGAATGTCATCAATTTTCAAATTTTGCACACTTCTACCTTATTCCTGCTCATGTTAGCATGGGCCTTGCTCAAGTTGGAAGGGATTGATCTGGGCTGGAATGTCTTGCTTATTTATTTTGGTCTACATGCCATCAATATTATTCTCGTTATCCGTGCTTGGTTTGGCATAAAAAAAGGAAGTATTAAAAAATACTTCCCTCAGTTAATTCAATTTATAGGCTAATTATGCCATTTGTTTCTTCGTCTTTCTGCGTAGGTTTGGATCTAGCTGAATTTTGCGTAAACGCAAGTTTAGGGGCGTTACTTCAATACATTCATCTTCATCAATGTATTCCATAAATTCTTCTAGCGTAAACTCCGTTTTTACAATTACGCGCGATGCATCATCCGCACCGCTACTACGGTGATTGGTTAGTTTTTTTGCTTCGCATACATTAATTACCAAATCATCAGCACGACTGTTTTCGCCAATAATTTGCCCACCATAAACTTCTACACCAGCATCGATAAAGAAACGACCCCGATCCTGCAATTTATCCATTGAGTATGGCGTGGCTTTTCCCTTTTCTTTGGCGCAAAGAACCCCATTCAAGCGGCCAGGAATATTTCCTTTGTACTCTTTGTACTCGCTAAAACGGTGCGCCATAATAGCGTTACCGGCAGTTTGCGTAAGCATTTGGCTACGCAAACCTATCAAGCCGCGAGAAGGAACATCAAACTCTAAATGTTGCATTTCGCCTTTGCTTTCCATTATTAGCATTTCGCCTTTTCGCTGTGTTACAAGGTCAATTACTTTTCCGCTAAATTCTTCGGGCACATCTACCACAAGTACCTCGTACGGCTCGCATTTTTTACCATCAATTATTTTGGTAATTACCTGTGGCTGCCCAATCGTCAATTCATACCCCTCGCGGCGCATGGTCTCTATGAGTACTCCTAAGTGCATAATACCGCGACCATATACCAAAAAACTATCCGCACTATCAGTAGGTTCTACTTTTAGGGCTAAGTTTTTTTCTAGCTCTTTATCTAGGCGGTCTCTGATGTGGCGGCTGGTTACGAATTTACCGTCCTGCCCAAAGAAAGGGGAATTATTAATACCAAAAACCATGTTCATGGTAGGCTCGTCAATCTCTATAATTGGCAATGCTTCGGGTACTTCTATATCAGCAATTGTTTCGCCGATATTAAAATTTTCAATCCCTACAACTGCGCAAATGTCACCGGCTTTTACTTCGCTTACGCGCTTTTTGCCCATGCCTTCAAAAATATAAAGCTCTTTGATGCGATGTTTTTCTACCGAGCCGTCACGCTTGCAAAGCGAAACGCGCTCGCCTTCTTTTATCGTATTACGTTTTACTTTTCCTACTGCTATACGCCCTAGGAAAGACGAATAATCCAAACTCGTAATTTGCATTTGCAGCGTACCTTCTTCTGTTGTTGGCTTGGGTACGTATTGAAGTATACCATCCATCAAAGGCGTAATATCTTCGCACTGTACATTTTCGGTATTGAACCAACCATTTTTGCCACTACCATAAAAAGTAGGGAAATCAAGCTGCTCCTCGGTAGCATCTAACTGGAAAAACAATTCGAATACGGCATCATGAACTTCGTCAGGGCGGCAGTTTTCTTTATCTACTTTATTAATAACCACTATTGTGTGGAGGCCAAGCTCCAATGCTTTTTGCAATACAAAACGAGTTTGTGGCATAGGCCCTTCAAACGCATCTACTAGCAATATAACGCCGTCCGCCATTTTGAGTACGCGCTCTACCTCGCCGCCAAAATCGGCGTGACCAGGGGTATCAATAACGTTGATTTTTGTGTCTTTATATACCACAGCCGCATTTTTACTAAAAATGGTAATGCCGCGTTCTTTCTCCAAATCGTTGCTATCCATGATTAGCTCGCCGCTGTCTTCGTTATCCCGGAAAACCGAGGTGGCATGCAAAATATTATCAACCAAGGTGGTTTTACCGTGATCAACGTGGGCAATGATGGCGATGTTTCTTATATCCATTGTATTGGTATTTTTTTTCGAGGCGCAAAGGTCGGGTTTTATTTGGAAGGAAGGGTTATAGGTTGGTGAAATGTTTATGATATGGTTGGGCGTGATAACACCGGTACCGTCGAGAACGAGTAAATTAAAAGTTGCCTTTGCATGATGTAAATTTGTTTTCAAATGATTAAAATTTACCTTCAAACGACCATTGCCGCACCCATCCAAATCGTTTTTGACTTATCCCGAAGTATTGACCTTCATTTAGAATCTACGGCAGGTACCAACGAAAAAGCAATTGCTGGCAAAACGAGTGGTTTAATAAGTTTGAACGAAACCGTAACATGGCGCGCAAAGCATTTTGGCATTTATCAAAATTTTACTTCAAAAATTACTCAATTCGACCCGCCCAATTCATTTACAGATGAAATGGTAAAAGGGGCTTTCGCATCTTTTAAGCATGAACATTTATTCCAAAAGAATGGAGATACTTCATTAATGACTGATGAAATTTATTTTCAAGCTCCTTTGGGTTTATTAGGAAAAATTATAGCAAATCTCATATTGAAATCTTACCTAAAAAAATTTCTGGAGGAACGGAATGCTCATATAAAATATGTAGCTGAAAAAAGTGCAGGATAATTTTTATTGCCAAAAAAAAATTCCTGGCTTACCACTCCTATATATATTTCATAGCCTCGTCTCCCTTCGTAAAGCGCGGCGACATTACGCCAGCTAGCCCACAGCTCCCTTTTCTCGCTATAGCTATCGGGATTTAGTTTTTCACTAAAAAAGATTTCTATCTTTGCGGACTACAAAAAATTAGCCCCATGCTCCAAATACAAAAAATACGCGACGAGAAAGAAACAGTGATTGCAGGATT
>JBBSPP010000065.1:0-9966 GCA_038258625.1 Chitinophagales bacterium | reverse complement strand
TTAACAGTATTGTCACGGTACTTCAATTTTATTAAATAGTTATAGGTGCCTATTTCAGCGCGTGCGTTTTCTTTGTATGTGCCGTCCCAACCTGCCCGGAGCTCGTTGGTCATAAAAACTTGCTGTCCCCAACGATCAAATATTTTCAGATCCAGCCCAATTACGTCGGCACTCAGACGAATATTGAATCGATCATTTTTGCCATCACCATTTGGCGAAAATGCATTGGGTATAAACACCTGTTTATTAATACTGGCCAACGGCGGCGGCGGTATTGGTGGTGGTATAAATTTAAAGTTGGCCGTAATTACATCTGTCGTATCATAGTTAAATCGTGTGACTGGACTGGCGCTATTTACTATTTTCGTAGTCGTATTATTTTTTGACCAACCTTCAAAGGCGTAATTATCTATAGGCACGGCTTGTATATTATAAGCCTGCAATCTGCTCAGCCGAATGGTATATGGGTAACTCGGCAGCATGTTGCCTTCCAATTTTATTTCGCCATTGCCCAGTGCTTTTACATCAAATGTTACATCAATAGAATCGTAATTAAAATATTTAAAATAAGCGATAATCGAATCCTTATCATTGAACTCTAACTGAACGGTGGCGTTGTTCAAATTTGGGTTTAGCAAATTAGCAGGGGTTTGTTTTTCCCATTTGTCAAAAGACCAATATTGATTCAATAACGAAGTAGCTTGCAGCTCATACGTACTATCAGCCATTACTATTCGCTTCCACACATAAGGTGTTTTTACCGAACCATTAATTGATACTATGCCAGCATTCGTGGGCGAAACATTTAGTTTTAGTTCGCGGGGTTTTAAGCCCATGCAGCTATCCAATTTCTGACTTATTACAGCACACCGGCCTTGTATAAAAGCCCGCGCTGTGGCGGTATGCCCTTGCCAATCTGCCAAGGTCATACCCCAACGCACGGCCTGCCGGTTCATTTCGGGCGCTATGACTGCTACGCACGAGTCCCAATGGTTTAGCATGTTTTGACAATCTAGCGGGCCATTAAACATTTCTATCCATTGCTCTTTGTAAAACCTATCAAAATCAGGATTATTGAGCAAACTGGTGAGCATATCCGTATGTTTTATATTGCTATTATTCTGAAAAAGTGTAGTGGGTTCGCACGGGTCAAATTGAATGGACGTTGTGCTAAGGCCTGAATAATTTGCATTATTCAATCCCAAAATTGCATCCATATCCCAAAGCGCATAACGCCATTTTACAGCATTATTATTCCCGCGCCCACGCCACCACATCGTGTTCCAGTTTAGCCAATCATGGTTTACCAAATAGGTATTCAGTATAAAATATTGGCAAAAACTTTTTATATCCAACTGTGTTTTTACATAATCATAGTTGGCGGGAATAGCCATATTATTATTATCGATAAAATTGTACAAATTTGTCCAGCCCGTATCGCTGCCCAATCGGGTACGCAGGCCGCCCCAATATGAAAGATGATCAACTTTAGCTTTCTTTTTTCCGTAGTAGTACTCGAAATAATCGCCATCCACGCGCTCGCGCATATCGTACACTCCCCAGTATTCCCCATTTATAAAAAGCAGTACAGGTTTCCATCGCCGAAAATCCATTTCCAAGCCATATTTTTCTGCTAGGCTTTGGGCAAATACATCTCGGATGTGTGCACCATTACTTGCGGGAAAACCACCCGTTCGCAAATTATCAGACCCAGCGGCTTTGAACATAATTCTGTCAAACTTATTGCGTAACGTAGTACCAAAAAGCTGTTTGTCAAACTGTGCTTCCGTGCCCGTTTCATCCATGGCTTCAAAGTCAATTCCTTTTTGTGGGTAAGCCCAAGAGTCATTGCCATGACGCGATGCCCGGCCTTCCAGCTCCAATTGAAAATTAAAATTTTTATCAAAATACTCTATCGAACTATAAATGGCCGGCGACGCATTGGAAAATAAAAACGGACTCCCCCCTGCCGAAGCTGCATTGTAAGGACCACAAACCGACACGACATCAAAGTTCGAATTTTCGCCAATAAAATAGGTATTGGTTTCGGTACGGCTAGGTAAAATTTGCGTATTGGCATTTACGGCAATGGCGCGTATGGCCGTATTGGCCGCCACCGGAATTGGCGCTGCATAAACAGCCGAAGCCGTAGTGGGACTGGCGCCATTGGTTGTATAATAAAATGTGGCACCCGTTGCTGAGCTCAGCGATACAGATTGCGCCGCCGTATAATTGCCCGCCGCTAACGAAAAAGTTGGTGGCGCTTCATAGCCCAATCGTGCATTAACATTGGCGGCGTTGGGTGTAGGATTTGTAAACACGCCCCATGTAGCGGCACCATCAATGATGCGCCCGTGGCTATGATTTACACGCGTACGCCGCCCGCCCAAATGCACGCTGTCAATAATTGCACCGACGGTATTGGATATAATAAACCATTCGCCGTTGCTTTGGCGCAATTTGAAACTTGTATGAATTTCGGTGCCTTGCAATATATTTCTATCACTACAAAAAATCATTTTTCGACCATTGGTAGGAATTGGAGCAACCGTCGGAATTTGAAATTTTTGCAAATCGCTGGGATCATCGCTCAGCCACAATCCGGAGAGATTGGCCGCTGCACCTGCATTAAAAATTTCTACCCAATCTTCGTTTTCGCCAAATGCATCTTGTACCGTATTCATATTGGAGCAAGAAAATTCGTTGATGAGAAGTTGCGCTTTTGCCGAAAAATAAACCACTAAAAATGTAGTTGCCAAGAATAATTTTTTCATAAAAATTGACTTAATCCGTTAAAAATAGAGCATCCTATTTTCTTTATCAAAAATAATCTTTAACACAAAAGCCATAATGCGGTAATATTGTAAAGCATCAAAATTCTTTATGAAACTTAAAATAATTTTTTTATCAATCCTAAGCTTTTTTTATTTTTCATCAAAAGCACAATTTTCAAGCAATTTGCCAATTGTAAAACTTTCGATTTCTCAACCCATTGTTGACAGCTATCAACAAACTTCGTTGGATATTATTGACAATGCTTCGGGTTTAAATTCTACTACAGATGCAGCCACATTTACCAGCAATGCAGGCGTACGCTTGCGCGGCAATGCAGTCACTCAGGCCTACCCAAAAAAATCATACTCGCTAGAAACTTGGTTAGGATTTAATGTTTCTAACAACGTACCGATCTTAGGTATGCCTGCCGAAAATGACTGGGTACTACTAGCCGCATACCCCGATCGTTCCTTGCTGCGAAGCAAGTTAATGCTCGAACTGCATGATGAAATGGACCGCTACGCGCCACGTATGGTGTATTGCGAATTGTTGGTAAATAATGTGTATCAAGGCATTTATCTTTTTGGTGAAAAAATAAAACGCGACACATCGCGCTTGGATATTGCCAATCTAAAGGTTACCGATAATTTTGGCATCGAACTTACGGGTGGGTACATATTAAATGTAGATGATGAAAATGGTGGTGGCTTCAATAGCAATTTTCAGCCACCGAATGCTGCGGCATCGCAACAAGTAAAATTTCTGTACGAATACCCTGACAATGGCGACATTACCCCCGCACAAGAAACCTACATTCAATCGTATGTGGACAGTTTTGAAAAAGGATTGAACGGTGCCAATTTTCAAGATAGCTTGTTGGGCTGGCGAGCCTATGGTGCAAACAATGCTTTTATAGATTATATCATTATAAACGAGCTTACCCGAAATTTTGATGCCTATCGCATTGATATGTATTTGTATAAGGATAAAGGTACAAAACTACGCCCCGGCCCACTGTGGGGCGGCGATGCAACCTTTGCCAATACTGCAAATTGTGGCGCAAATGGTATTACAGGTTTTGCTTATGATATTGGTACGGCCTGCGGCACAACGGCCAACTTGCCATCATTTTGGTGGACCAAACTAATGACCGATGCAACTTTTTTGGCCGATTTAAAATGCCGCTACACGGGCTATCGCTATCCGGGTGATGTACTCGATACAGCCCAAATGTTTAGCCTGATTGATACGTTTGCGGCACAAATCACAGCGAATAATGCAGCCATGCGCAACTTTGCTAAGTACCCAATTTTTGGCATTAACATAGTGAATGAGCCACTACCACTAGCGGCAAACTATACCGAAGAAGTAGAGAAAATAAAAACATTTTTGCGTGCGCGCATTGCTTGGCTTGATGGGCGATGGCTAAATACAAGTTGCATTCCGCTGAGTGTAAATAATTGGGCCAAAAATAATTTTAGCATTTACCCCAACCCTGCCACAAATCAAATTACAATTTCTAGCCCATCCGCTTCGCCGCTTTTTTATGAACTAAGAACGATGGCTGGTAGAATAGTACAGTCGGGTAATAATCCATTGGGCGAAAAAACAGTTGTGCCTTTACGCAAGTTGCCTGCGGGTATTTACATCCTTTTGCTAGATCAAAACGAGCAACGCACCATGAAAAAAATAGTGGTAGAGTAAGTAAACTTTTATTGTCAATTATTTTTTACTAAAAAATTTTGACCCTTCTTGTCTTTTAACATTTGTGTTGGCTATATTTAATGGCTAAATATTCATCATGAAAAAAGTATTATCCTACATTCTCGTTGCCATTATCCCATTTTTATTTATAACATCATGTAGTCAGCAAGAAGATGTAAAACTTAATAAGCGAGATAGAATGGACCTTGCCATGGCGCAAGAGTACGAAATGACAAAAGATGAAAACGGCAACGTACCACGGGAGCTACTTTTTGCCGCGTTGGAACAAATGAATGCTAGCAATAAAACCTTGGCGGCAGTACCCAATATTAATTGGACGAGCTTAGGGCCTAATAACCAAGCAGGCCGGAGCAAATCAATGATGGTTGATAGGAATGATTTATCTGGTAATACGGTGTTTTGCGGTAGTGTAGGCGGTGGCCTTTGGCGCACAACTAATATTAACACGGCGAGCCCGAACTGGCAACCTGTAAATGATTTTATGCAAAACCTATCCATCACTGGCATTAGCCAAGACCTCACCAATCTAAATGTGATGTATGCTAGTACAGGCGAACCTTATGGTGGGCTAGCTTCTATCCGTGGTTTGGGTGTTTTTAAAAGTATTGATGGGGGTATTACTTGGAATCCGTTGCCCGCAACTTCGGGGAGTGATTTTTACCAGTGTGCCAAATTATTTGTAGGGCCTACTGGCACTGTTTTTGTGGCTACAACTCAAGGTATTTTTCGGTCAGCAGATGCGGGTCTTACTTTTACAAAAGTGCTTTCATCAGCATCTGCTGGTGCATCATCCAACACGGGTCATGATGTGGAGCAGGCCGCCAATGGCGATATATATGGCTCGCTTGATGGCTCGCTGCACCGCAGTACGGATAATGGTGTTACTTGGGTGGCCGTGCCACTTGGCTTTACCACGCAGCGGATTGAAATTGCTTGCGCACCATCCAACACTAATACAATTTACCTATTGACAGAAGATAATAATGCCGTGGACCTGATCAGAAAAAGCACCAACGGCGGCACTTCTTGGACAACGATTGCCAAGCCTGTAGATAGTGATAATGGCATTCCTGCAAATGACTTTAGTCGCGGACAAGCTTGGTACGACCTTTGTATCGCGGTAGATCCTAATAATGATAATGTAGTTTATGTAGGTGGTATTGATCTTTTTAAAACGACCAACGGCGGTACAAGCTGGACTCAGGTGAGCCACTGGTATGGCGGGTTTGGCCATCAGTATGTACACGCCGATCAGCATAATATAGTGTTTGCGCCAGGTAGTTCCAGCGTTGTTTATTTTAATAATGATGGAGGTATTTATCGCACACAAAACGGCAATGCCGCCGTGCCAACAATAGCCGATAAAGGCACTAACTTAATCACATTACAATTGTATGGTTGTGCCGCCGACCCAATCGCGGCCTACTATTTGGGCGGTGCCCAAGATAATGGCTCGCACCAATACACGGCTAATACCATGCAAGGCACCGTAGAAGTAACAAGCGGCGACGGCGCGTATTGCAACATCGATCAGAACGAACCCAATTATCAATTTACCCAATACATATACAACCAATATCGTGTAAGTGATGATGGTGGAAATTCTTTTAGCCCAGTAAATTTGGGCAGTAGCACTGGGCGATTTATTAATCCTAGTGATTATGATAATGTAAATAACAAAATGTACGCATCTACCAATACTGGCAGGTACAAACGGTGGGATAATCCACAAACGGGCAATAATGATATTGATGTAAATGTGGCGGTAATGTCAGGAAAAGTATCGGCTGTAAAAGTATCGCCGAATGTAAACAACCAAGTATATTTTGGGGATGATGATGGCAATGTGTATCGTATAAGTAATGCGCACACAAACACGCCAATTGCTACGAATATTTCTACTGGCTTGCCTAACAATAAATATGTAAGCTGCGTAGAAGTTCAAAAAGGAAATGAAAACCACCTACTAGTTACATACTCCAATTATACCACAAGCAGCGTGTGGGAGTCCACAAATGGCGGCGGCAGCTGGACGGAAGTAGAAGGCAACCTACCCGATATGCCTGTGCGATGGGCAGTATTTAATCCTAAAAATCCCACCCAAGTATTTTTGGCTACCGAGCTGGGTGTATGGAGTACGGATGTTTTGAACGGAACCAACACCAATTGGGGCCCCACCAATACTGGCCTTGCTAATGTGCGAGTAGATATGATAGAAATAAATAGCAACGACCAAATGATTGCGGCTACTCACGGCCGAGGTATGTATTTTACAAATTCGCTGAATGTAGTCATCAATATACCTGTAACATCAATTACCGTAATGGGACTAGGTAATGTAAGCACAATCTCTGTGCCGGCTGGCTCATTACAAATGGTAGCCACCGTATTACCCGTAACCGCTACCAACCCTGCAGTGTCTTGGAGTGTAACCCCAGGTACAGGCTCGGGCACAATAAATGCTAGCGGTGTGCTTACCGCGCAGACCGATGGTACCGTTACTGTAACTGCCACGGCTACTGATGGTAGCAATGTAAGTGGTAGCACCGTTATTACCATTAGTAATCAAAGCCCCGCATTGGTGGATAGTATTGATGTATATGGGCAAGGGCGCATTTTTACCATTGCCACCGTGCAAGGACAACTACAAATGATTGCTGATATTTACCCGCTAAATGCCACCATCACAAACGTAATTTGGAATATGCAACCCGGCGGCACGGGCGCGGCGGCTATTACCACTTCGGGGATGCTTACTGCACTAGCCAATGGTACGGTCATCGTAGAGGCAAATGCAACCGACGGTAGTAATGTAAAAGGCTCGGCAGTAATAACTATTACAGGCCAACAAGCATTGAGTAGTGCCGATATTGAATTGGAAAATGTAACGCTTTACCCCAACCCGAGCAACGGCATCCTGAGCCTCAGTGCTGCGGAAACTGTGAACAACATAACGGTTTATACCATGAGCGGGCAGTTTGTAAAAAAATACAATGCCAACAAAACCATTGACCTGAGCAACCTACCCAAAGCCTCGTACATAACCGTAATAAAAATGAAAACAGCTAAGCAAAAATCCCAAATTGTAAATTTGAGATAAGTTCGTTTACTCTTATAAAAAACATACATCCCCGCCTGTTTTTGGTGGGGATTTTTTTTATTTGGGGGTTGCTGAAAAATTTAAAATTTCGATTTTAGAGCATTATGCTATTAGTAGTAATATTTTGATTAATGTTTTACAGGCCTGTATTCTTTGCTCAATCAAGGGTAGGGTTATAACCCATGCTAGTTATTAATTAGTCGAGTAAATCTTCCCTCCCAATTAAGCTTTCGATATATTGATTCAGACCATCCTTATAAAAACTTAACAATACATGAGCGCTATTCCCAAAATCTTCACTATCTCTAGTTGAGCATATAATTTGCGAGCATCGTACCAATAAGATATTTCGGGATATTCGCTATAGTCTTTCGTGTTGGTTGAAATGTCGAGACGCATAAATAAATATTTTGTTACTCTACCAAAACCTTTTGCACTTGCGCGCCACACTTCAAATAATAAATCCCACTTGCCAAGCCACTTAGATCAATAAAATTTTCAGAGGTAATTTTAAGTAATTGTCCTACAGAATTATAAAATTCTTTCACGGCTTTACTTTTTGTAGTAATAAAAATAGTGCCGCGTACGGGGTTAGGATATAAAATTAAAAGGTCTTTCTCTTTTTCTGTTTCATTTGTATTTAATGGCCAACAAACCTGCGCACCCAAACTATAATTGGGCATACAAGGTGGCGTACCTACCGAATAATTATTTGGGCCACCCAAACTATCCAACCGTAAACACCTCGAGCAAAATTCACACGCCGCACCTTTTAAATCGGGTTTATTAATTACACTCATTTGTTTACTCAATCCTCCAAAGTTCCCAATATAGACTTTACTATCAGGCCCTAAATAAGAATTACTGTAATATTGAAATTTTGCATAAGTGGTATCTAGACCTGCAACATGAATCCAAGAATTAGCACTTAAGTCATATTGAAAAAT
This sequence comes from Chitinophagales bacterium, assembly GCA_038258625.1. Lineage (GTDB taxonomy): Bacteria > Bacteroidota > Bacteroidia > Chitinophagales > Chitinophagaceae > JAGNRR01. Next base: position 1,419 of record JBBSPP010000065.1, on the reverse strand, counting down.
ATTAGAGTATCCCATAACGTACAAAAAAAGACCATTAGGAGAAAAAGTCAAACCAACAGGTGAGCGTTCCGTATTACTCGGAAAATTAGGGTCATTTTGGGTCCAGACGGGCATTTGAATTACTTTTGTATTACTTAGTATTCCATAACACCTATCAAAGTCAGCAAGAAATATTTCGCCCAATAATCCATCACTTTCACAAGCCGAAGCATACCTGCTTCCATCTTTACTTATAGTAGTTTGCCCATCAAAATCTTTTCCACCCCAAAAAGGAGCGTTAAATACTTGCTGCCCCTTGTCATACACACTATCTTGGGTAAACAGATATTTGTAAACAATATTACTGTCACCGCCCTGTTTTAAAAGCCACCAATCTCTACCGTTACTATGTTTACAGGCCATCATTTGGGTACGGCTAAAGTTTCCATTTTTTGCAAATGGAATCATTCTTTTTGTTACTTTACCTGCTCCTGCATTTGCATCCATATCAATAATGCTATAAAGTATTTCATCAAAATGACAACTAAAACACGCATTACCGTCATGATAAGTAGGAGTGATAAAATAATATTTATTACTATCCATGGGTAAGAAAATACTGCTCTGACTGTAAGGGCTGAATACATATTTATTGTATAAGCTCAAATACACAATTGTATCACCCTCATCTATGTAATTACCCATACTGTCAAAAATGTTATAACCATCACTTGATAAAATTAAATTGCCATTTGTATCACAAATATTAGAATTACCTTGGGTAAAGTAAGAAGGTAAGTAACTAGGGTTATCCGTTATAATACTATTATTAGAATTGAATTTTATATGCTGTCCTCCCAAGCCTGTAATCCATTCATTTCCTAACTTACTTTGACCTTGGCTGTATGTACAGCCAAGGAGCATAAATAAGTATAATATCAATAATCTTTTCATCTTAATTAGTAATGACCAATTTGCCTGTTTTTAGTATGCTTGATTTATCAATTTGACGATAAATATAAACACCCGAAGCTATAGACAGCATATTCAAAGGTCATCATAATAGGCATTTGGTACATATTCCATTGCGAGCATACGGGCTTTATGCACTCCAAAGCCACCAAGATAAGGGCAATCAGCAGCTAATACTAATATAGAGTCAATTTGTGCAGAATCATAATGTGTCCAACCTTCGGTCATCATATTCAAATATAAGGTATTTATCCATCGTTCATTAGATTCGCTATTTAGATTTCTTATCAAGTCTATGCTGTGTTGGCAGCGCGCCCATTACTTTTTCATAGAAAAATGAAATTATATTGAAAGCAACTGAGTCTCAAAAAATACGGGCGCTTAATTCTAGATTTCGTCTACCATCTTAATGTATATTAAAACATGAAAAACGAATTCCTTCAAAACCAAAACCCCTTCGCATAGGCG
>JBBSPP010000064.1:0-10006 GCA_038258625.1 Chitinophagales bacterium | reverse complement strand
CTTATATGCTGGAAACACGAGGTTATGAAGTGCAAGTATTTGAGCGCCGCCAAGATATGCGTAAACAAACATTGGTGGCGGGCCGATCCATAAACCTAGCTATGAGTGAGCGCGGATGGACCGCGTTAGAACTTGCTGGCCTGCGTGACCGGTTTGAAAAAATTGCGATTCCTATGCATGGGCGAGAAATACATCAGGCCAATGGAGAAACAAACTTCCAGGCTTATGGCAAGAATAATGAAGCGATTTACTCAATAAGTCGTGGCGAGCTGAATGTACAACTCATGAACCTCGCCGAAGAAGCCGGGACCGTTTTTCATTTTGGGCATCAGTGCATAGATGTAGATTTAGAAACCAATAAAATAACTTTTGAAACTGAAAACGATACTGAATATCACACCGCCGAAATGCTAATTGGGGCAGATGGCGCATTCTCTTCATTGCGAACTGCTTATACAAAAACTGACCGTTTTAATTATCAACAATTTTATATAAACCATGGCTATAAAGAATTGCACATACCACCCACAGAAAATGGCGTACATCAAATAAATAAAAACGCTTTACATATATGGCCTCGTGGGCAATTTATGGTGATTGCCTTGCCAAATTTGGACGGTAGTTTCACCTGTACATTATTCTTTCCTTTTGAAGGCACGCCATCTTTTGATACCGTAAAAACAACAGAAGATGTAAAATCATTTTTTGCTAAATATTTCCCTGATGTAATTGAGCGCATGCCCGATTTGCTTCATGATTATTTTGATAATCCAACCTCATCTTTGGTAACTGTAAAATGTAGCCCGTGGGTATACAAAAATAAAAGTTTAATCATCGGCGATGCCGCACATGCAGTAGTACCGTTTTATGGGCAGGGTATGAATGCCGCTTTTGAAGATGCTCGCATTTTGGTATCGCTAATTGATGCCGACGCCAACCATGATAATTGGGATGATATTTTGGAAAAGTATAATGAAGCGCGAGTAAAAAATGGCCAAGCAATAGCCGACCTAGCTATTCGTAATTTTTATGAAATGAGCGATCATATTGCTAAGCCAGAATTTTTGCGGCGGAAGAAATTGGAAAAGGAGATTGGCAAATTATTTCCTACCAAATTTAATAGCGTATACGAACAGGTATCCTTTACCAACGGCGATTATATCACAGCTTGGCAACGCCAAAAAGAACAAGATGTACTTATGGAAAAAATCCTATTGATTGATGATTTTCAAGAGATTCCTTTCACAGAAAAAGCGCTAGCTACACTTGAAATATTGTTACAAGAATATCAGCAGGAGATTGAGAAATACGCTACTGCTTAATCAGTTTGGTCTGTTCGATGCGACCGTTAGAATTTAACCTAATAAAATATGTACCAGTTGGCAAATTATTTAATAACTGGTTTTCATAAACGAAGTTATTTATATTTTCAAGACTACCCACCTTGCGTCCGCCGGCGTCATACAATTCAAAATCGTAAGGAAGAAAAGTTTGCTTCACTCGGATCGAGAAGGATCCGTTAGTAGGATTTGGATATACCTGAAAATTAGTTTTATGTTTCAGTTCAAATTCATCAATACCGGTGGCAATATTATAGGCCAATTCAAAGTTGGGAATACCAAAACCATGAATATATGTTGGGCTCGTAAATCGGTCGCTGACTTGCATTACCAGATGTCTAATTTCAGATTCTGTTTTTGTAGGGCAACCCTGCCAAAGGCAAGCTACCATTCCTGCAATTAGCGGACTGGCAAAAGAAGAACCGTTGGCCGTTCCAATAAGTCCATTGCCGCCTACCAAGCTCACCCTTTTCCCCATGGCCATACCATTTGGTTTTGTTTGACCATCAGCATTTGGGCCATATCCACTATCAGACCATTGCTTAAAACTATCCACACTACCTACGGAGTAAGCACTGTCTGCATCTGCGGGTGTCAACATATAATGCCAAACAGCCATTCCTGAATTTCCCTGAGCCAAACATGTAAAAATTCCTTTACTCACGGCCATATTTGCAGCCTGTGCAATTTGCGTTTTGTTCCCAGTCAAATCATTTTGCCAAGTGTAGCTAGCATGTGGCGCGTCAAATTCATTATAGCCCAGCGATCCATTAATAATATCCGCACCAACACTATCCGCATATTCAGCACCACTTAGCCAATTATCTTCTTCTATTGGCTGCTCACTTAGTTCATCTTCGGTTACTAGCAAATGCATATTGGCATTTATTGCACTACCAATATAAGATCCAGAATCTTGCGCCGCAATTAAGCCGGCCACGTTTGTGCCATGATCATTGATTGTGGTGTACACATCAGTAGTATCTCTTACAAAACTATATGTAGAAAGTAACCTACCAGAATTGTTTAAGCTATCAAACTGCGTATGTTGGTTGGCGAAACGAAAACCCGCATCCAAAACGGCAATCGTCATTCCCTCTCCTTTCAAACCTTGGTCATGCAAGAAATCGCCATTATTTATAGTAATTTGTCTGTATGAATTCGAATAATACGACGTGTCTCCTAATGTTTTTTGACTAGAATTATTTAGAATATTTGTCGTCACCTCTGCAAACTTTCTCGCACTCAATTGAGAAATAACGCTATTTTTTTGAGAGTAGTTTGCATATATCGCAACCAATTTTACCGAACTGACAAACGGCAAGTTTAGCACATCGATAATCCGGGCAGAATCATAAGTGATTGCCACTATTTGGTTGAACCATTTTGACCGATTATGAAGTTTCAGCGCATTCAATTTTAACATAGCCGAATCCACATACGCTTTCACCAGTGGCAAATCTGTTGGGTTGAGTGCAATGCCCTGCGCGCTGCGGCGGTCAAGTGCTTTTTGTGATAAAAACTGTAGCGAATCGGCGTACGTCAAACTGCCCACCTTATCGGCAAAACTGATCCGAAACGCGTAACCCGTCTGAGCTTTAACACCAATTGCACTGAAGCATACAAAACATACAAGTAATATTTTTTTTATCATAGCTTTTTATTTAGTTATTTTCTTTGGCTCTAAAAATTGTAGTAAAACCATTTCGGAAAGGATTGGCTGAGCTTGGCTGATATTCCCAACGGGTTACCTCGCGATATACCAAACCTACATTTTGTGAAAAAACTTCTTGGCTATATGTTTTTGCACTAAAAGCATCAGGCTTGTCAGCATCACCTTCCAAAAAATCTGCTTGATTAATTATATGACACTTCGGGTAGGAAGCCGATCCTGTATTAAAATTTACCAACACATCAGTATATTGATAATCCCAACCATCTAACCAGCGAAAAGTGGGAGCACTTTGTGTAGCAATGTATTGATTTCCTTTCCACTTTTTGTTCAACTTTACAGGATAAACCATTTTTATAAAGCGTAAATTATTTTCATTCCACTCAAGCTTAAAGGAATCTTTGGTAATGTAAAAAGAATGATTAATCACCCAAGGATCGGTAGCATTTTTGCGCACGGAGCGTTGCACGTAGTAAGAGGTACGCCCTTGGTCATCCAAAAAAGTTTCACCAATCTCATCTTTTAACTCAGTACGAAATGTATCAATTGATTTTTTAAAATCATCAAAAATTATGGAGTCCACATCATATATTATGTAATGCCCTTTATTTACAGGCTGAAAATCCCAGCCCAAATCATTGGCGGGTGGCTGAATTGTTTGTTTGTTACAGGCTAAAAATCCTACAACACAAACCAAAAGCATAAATAAATAATAATTTTTCATTATTGATAAAGATTAAAAATACAAGGTTTTAACGTAAACATGAAGACTTTATTATAAATATGACCGTTGAATGATACCGCCGGCTATCACATCATCGCCCTCGTAAAATACGGCCGATTGGCCTGGCGCAACTCCTTTTACATGATGGTCGAAAACTACATCTACTGCATTGTCCCGTTCATTCACCGTGGCCATGGCACCGCTATCTTTATACCTAATTTTTACTAGCGTCTCCATATCCTTTTCAAATGCAGCATATTTGCCGTAGTTCATTTGTCCTACTTCCATGCGCAATCTGTTCAGCTCGTCATCTTCGCCAAGCATTACTGTATTGGTATCAGCGTTAATATCTGTTACGTACATCGGATGGCCAAATGCTAATTCCAACCCTTTGCGCTGCCCTATGGTATAAAACGGATAGCCCTTATGTTGACCTACGATTGTACCGTCTTTTAGCACAAAATTTCCGCCATTCACTTTTTCTTCTAGTCCGTCCACATTTTTTTTCAAAAAATTGCGATAATTATTATCTGGCACAAAACATATTTCGTAGCTCTCGCTTTTTTTAGCAAGCTCGGGGTAACCATAATCTTTGGCCATTTGCCGAATATCGGGTTTATGAAAACCTCCCAATGGAAAATTGCTACGGCTTAGGCATTCTTGCGTCAGCCCCCAAAGCACGTAGCTTTGATCTTTATTTGCATCTAGTCCTTTTGATATTACATGGCGGCCATTTTCAGCACGCACTTTGGCATAATGCCCCGTGGCAATAAATTCACAATCTAAAGCATTTGCTCGTTTTAATAGTGCTTGCCATTTGATGTGCGTATTGCACATTACACACGGATTGGGTGTGCGCCCGGCTAAATATTCATCTACAAAATTTTCAATAACAGCATCGCCAAATTCATTTCGAATATCCAAAATATAGTGCGGAAAGCCATGCTCCACGGCTGCCTTGCGCGCATCATTAAAACTGTCCACATTGCAACACCCGGTCTCTTTACCGTTGGCATTGCTTGTAGCATAATCCCACGTTTTCATTGTAATGCCAATCACTTCGTAGCCTTCGTCATGAAGCATTAAAGCCGCCACAGTACTATCAATACCACCGCTCATAGCTACTAATATTTTACCTTTTTTACTCACGAGGGCAAAAGTAGGAATTTAGTGCTTAGTCATAAGTCGTAAGGAGTAAGTATTTGGTCATAACTTTTAGTTTTAAGTATTAAAAAATTAAATTGTATGGTATGGGAAAGAGTGTATTTCTAACTAAAAAAGGAATAAATAAGAGTTAGCTAAAAACCATTCTGAATCACTTTGGTATTCTTTAGAAAAAAAACATTTTATTAAAAATTATTATTCTTCATGTCAATTTTAGTTCCGTTACAAGTATCATTTGTACTGTTGAGTACGTAAACTCTTTTTAGTTTTTCAGTTTTCATTTTATATTGCTTTTAAAAATAAAATCCTACATTTGCGCTCCATTTAAAAAAAACAGATAATGAAAAGTATTACTATTAAAGGACAACTTAGAAGCGACACTGGGAAGAAATCCTCTCGTCAGCTACGTTCTGAGGGGCAAGTGCCTGCAGTAATTTACGGAGGTAACGACACCATTCATTTTTATGCTTCACCATTGGATTTTCGCGGTATTGTTTATACAGGAGAATTTATGATTGCGAACATCGAAATTGATGGCAAGTCGTACAGATGTATTTTAAAAGATTTGCAGTTCAACACCCTAACGGATAAAATGAGTCACCTAGACTTTTTGGAGCTAGTGGACGGCAAAAAAGTAATTGCAAATATTCCGTTGCATTTTACCGGTACTGCAAAAGGTGTGCGTGAAGGTGGCCGTTTTGTAGCCAAAATGAATACCATAAAAGTACGTACACTACCCAAAAATTTGACAGAACATATTGACGTAGATATTACTAATTTGGTAATTGGTAAAAACTTACGTATTTCGGATGTGAAATTTGAAGATGCTGAAATTATGCACTCACCACGTATCCCGGTTTGTGCTGTAACAACTACTCGTGTGCTTAAGCAAGCAGCTAGCGCAGGTGGTGCAGCCGTAGCTGATGACGAGGAAGAAACTGAAGCAGGTGAAGAAGGAGCAACCGAAGAGGCTGCTGCAGAAGCATAGTTTCTTATTTTTTACTAAATATCTAATCCGTCTCTACAAACATTGTAGAGACGGATTTTTTTATGCCCTGTCTTCTAATATCTATTTAATTTTTAATGCCGTAGTCATTAAAAAATTTTATCACGCCGGGCGTGCCGTTAGTATTTTATAGGAGTCGTTTTTCTACAAGAAAATATGCAATATGATAAAATCTAAACGGTATTACTTCTTGGCTTTTTCCTTGCTACTTTTTTTTACTTCCTGGGGTCTGAACTCATCAAATTTTTCATCTTCCCAATTCAGCAAAATGTAAAAATATGTTTCAACTTTATCGGGGTTCAGCATCACAAAATCTTTGAACGCGCCATAAATATCATGATGAAAAAGGGATATAAAAATGTAGCAATCGAGGTAGCCCATTTTTTGCATCGCTCTGGCAAACGGAAAATTTTGCATCTCCCCTTCTTTTAAGTTTCCGTCATAACTTCTACCCAACATTGTTTTCCAGGCAAAATATTCCAAGTATCGATCTGTAGTAATTTCGTTTACGCGGAGGATTCCATCTTCGGTGGCGTAGGAGTACAACTCAGATTTTACCTGTTGGTATTCTTGCCAAGGCGATTTCTCTTTTGCAATAATGTCTTCGTAATTTTTATCTGTTTTGAGCGGATACACTTCGCGCCGTATCCATTGTGAATTTAAGTTTTTACCTGTCCGTTTTAGGATTGTATTTAATTGCATAAAATACGCGTCTTCAGGGTAAAGCGCAATGGCCTTTATAATACTCGCCGCTGCTTCGGTATATTTTCCTTTTGCCAAAAAATAGCGTGAGAGACCTTCAAACCCTTCGGGCCGTTCGGGAAAAATTTGTGCTACATAAACAAATTGTTTATAGCTTGGCGTGTCCAATCCCATTTTAAAATAACACTCCGCCAAGATCCAATGTCCTGGAAAATACTCCTGATGATTATCCGTAATGGATTCTAATTTTTTGGCAGCTCGGCGAAAATCGCGCGCATAATAAAAATCCATGGCTTCGTACATTGCCTCCATTTCATTTTGCGTAAGCATGGTATCATACCGAATTGTATCTACCAACAGGATGCGCAAATAATGCGAAGCAGAATCTACACGCTCGTGCTTGAGAGTGGCCAATCGACAATTTTTTATGAGCTCGTACGAATAACTTTCGTAGGGAATTAAAAAAATATCATTTTCGTTTTTTGCATTTTTTCTGTCTGATGTAGCTTGTTTTTTAAGTTCTGCATTTTCTTTATTGATGGCTGCCTTGGCAGCATCCATAGGATTTAAACTTTGCGGTTTAGTAATTGTTTCGCCTGTTTCTTCCCTGGTTTCTCTAACCTCTTTTTCCTGTTCACGCAACGCTTTTTTTAATTTCTTTTTATCATTTCGTGACAGCCTAATATTATCTACAGTTTTTTCTTTTTCTTCAGTCGTTCGCGCCAAGCCATTATCAATAAATGTTTCCTCTAAGTTTTTTTCGGGTACTATATTTTCATTGGCGTATAAAAAATATTCACCATCCTCGTCCTCCGATGGTTGGGTATATTTTATTTGATCCAGTATTTGTTTTTGGATTTGCACCAACGCTTCATGAAAATAAGATTGATTCATATTTTCATTTCGAAGTTCTACCAACAGCTTTTCGCCATCTAGCAATTTGCCTTTGTTCAATAGTTTTTTGGCTTTTTCTACTTTTCGTTTATCGTCATTTTCAATGGCGTTGGGCAGTTTCACAGCGGTTCGTTTTGCACGTTTTATTTGTGCAAAAGCAACTGAGGTAATGAAACAAAAACAGCATAAAAAAATAGCACTCTTCATGAGTGCTAAAATTACAATGCCTTTTTTTTCTAAAGCCCTAATTCCTTACGGAAATAATCGAGCGTGATTTTTAGCCCTTCGCTTCTCCCTACTTTTGGTTCCCAACCAAGTATTTCCTGGGCGCGAGTAATGTCGGGCTTACGTTGTTTTGGATCATCTTTTGGCAAATCATGATACGTAAGTGTTGATTTTGTACCCGTAAGTTCAATAATTTCTTCGGCAAAATCCTTCAGTGAAATTTCACTAGGGTTACCAATATTCACAGGTAAATGATAATCACTCAGCAACAATCTATAAATCCCTTCGACCAAATCGTCCACATAACAAAACGAGCGTGTTTGGCTACCGTCACCAAAAATTGTAATGTCTTCGCCGTGCAACGCTTGCCCCATAAATGCTGGCAAGGCACGGCCATCATTCAATCGCATACGCGGCCCATAAGTATTAAAAATGCGAATAATCCGAGTTTCCAAACCATGAAAATTATGATACGCCATCGTTATTGCTTCCTGAAAACGCTTGGCCTCGTCATACACACCGCGCGGCCCAATAGGATTTACATTGCCCCAATAATCTTCATTTTGCGGATGCACCAACGGATCTCCATACACCTCAGAGGTAGAGGCAATGAGCATACGCGATTTTTTGACACGCGCCAAACCTAACAAATTATGCGTACCAAGCGAACCCACTTTTAAGGTCTGAATGGGCATTTTAAGATAATCAATTGGGCTAGCAGGTGATGCAAAATGAAGAATATAATCCAACTCATCAGGCACATGCACATACTTAGAAATATCGTGGTGATAAAAGGTGAAATGCTCCTCGCCCATTAAGTGTTCAATATTTTTTAGCGAACCCGTAATTAGATTGTCCATCGCCAACACTTTGAAACCTTCCTTTAAAAAACGATCGCACAAATGCGAACCCAAAAAACCCGCGCCGCCTGTGATTAATACTTTTTTCATAATAATTTTTGCGAATGTAACTTTTAGTAGTGAAAAGTGAAAAGTGAAAAGTGAAAAATACCGCACGAGAAGCCTACGCTTTAGCTCACTCCTCATTCTCTCGCTAGTTGATATTAATGAATAGTGAAAAATTTCGCCTGCCAGTTGTTCAGCCTAGTTTATTATTTAGGTTCGATGCTTCGCAGTAATTTTTTTAATAATTCATCTACTTCTTTATCGGTTTTAAAAGTTGAAATAGCCGCAATTAAATAATTGTGTTTGGCAATTTTGATTCTATAGAATTTATATATGTATTCTATTTTTTTATTGGGCGATATATAATAGTTTTCACCAACCACATAAGTATACAGATTGCCATATTCCAAGGTTTCCATAGAAGGACTTAATATGTCAAACCTTTTCTCTAATGAGTCAAGTAAGGTGTAATATACCTCCATAACTTCCAATTCTTCTTGGTCAAGATATTTATCATAAATTCTAATCTTAGAGTGGAAAATGACATTTTCAATTGTACTGTCAATAGTGGGAAGATTAAATTCAATATAGTTTGAATTTATTAAATAGTCTTTCATTTCATTTTCATTCAAATCGAATTCACCTCCAGAATAATCTATTTTCAGACCATATTTTTCAGTAACAAATGAACTTTCAGTGCAACTAAAAAATGTAACAATTAGTAAGGTAATAAGTCGTTTCATTTCTTTTTACTAATCTATTAATTCCAGCTTAACGGTCATTTTCTAGGTTTAAAAGTAATTGTTGGTATCAATTTCTTTCATGTTTAAACTATTCAAAACGAAAAAAGGTTTTTTAAAGTACGTCACTTTTCACTTTTAGTTTTTCACTTTTCACTATTTAAGCATACTCCGTAGGCAGCACCCCCACATTCTTCTTAAAGGCCGAGCTAAAACTGCTAATGTTTGAATATCCCACTTCTACCGCTACTTCGGTAACTGATTTTTCGGATTGTAGTAACACCTTTGCTCGCTGCATGCGGAGCTCTTGTAAGTGTATAAAAATGGTTTTGCCATACATTTCCTTAAAGCCTTTTTTGAGGTAGCATTCATTTATTCCTACCTGCTTGGATAGCGCAGGGATGGTAACGCCCTCACTAACCGAGCCGTTCAAAATATTCATGGCCAACTCAATTTTTGCGCGTTCTTCGGGGCGGCTCAAAAATTTACAGTTGCTACAATCTTTACTATTCTTTACAGATTCATCTTCTATGCAAAGTAGGAGTTGCAAAAATTTACTTTCTAAAAAATCTTTTGGCGCGCACCGGCGTTTTTCGATTTTAGTACTTCGTGCAAATGCACTTGCATATTGCAG
>JBBSPP010000063.1:0-10024 GCA_038258625.1 Chitinophagales bacterium | reverse complement strand
TTATTTATTATTCTTTTGGCTGTTTGCAAAAATAGCCAAGCACAGGTAAGTAAGGGCGATAGTACGGCGGCGCAGCTGCGATACCAAAATGAGCTTGATAAGCGCGATAGCATTCTCAATGCTGCCAAGCAAGCCCGCATAAAAGATTCAATAGATAGGGTAGTGATGCGTCAGAAAGCCGAAGCCTACCGAGACAGTATGCGCCAAGCCATGATTGACCGCCGCATACAAGACAGCATTAAGCGCGAAGAAATAAAGGCCGAAATATTAGCCGAGCGCGCCCGCCGCGATAGTACTCGCTTAGCCCAGCGTAATATTCAAGAACAATTAATAGAAGCACGAAAGCGTGAGGCTGATAGCCTAAAAGCAGCCCGAGAAGCCACCCGTGATAGTATTGCCAATGCTCGAGCCAAAGCCAAACAGATACGCGATGACTTGGCTAAATATAAAAATAGCAAAGGCTACAAAGACAGTATTGCCAAGGTGCGTGATGATAAGCGAGAGTTTCAGAAAGCAGCGCGAGAGGAGCGATTGGCAAGGCTAAAAGCAGCAAGAGAAAAAACAGCGGATAGCCTCAAAACCAACCGCGAAGCCGAGGCTAGGGTGCGAAAAGCGTTTGCACAAATGAAACGCGATAGCCTGGTAGCCGCCCGAAAATCATATAACGATAGCTTAAAGTTAGCGCGTAAAACAGCTACGGATAAACTAAAACTAGCGCGTCAGCAACGTAAAGATTCGTTAGAAAAAGCCAATGGTATAGATAAAACAGCCAAGCGAGAAAAGAAAACAGAAGACGAACTATTAAAAGAACGCGCAGATAATATTCATGCGCTCAAAAAAGGGAGCTGGACAAATGAAAAATTGCTGAAAAAAAGTTGGAATATCAAACGACGAATTTGGCAAAATACCGTTACGAGGTACAACTCATATTACAACGCCAAGCGAAAATATGATGATGCAATGGCCCTGCTTACCGATCGTAAAAAAGAAGTATATACGGAGCAAATTACCCTAAGGCCATATAACTTGGAAGAAGGCATAACTGCCGTGGGGGGCGATATGGACACGGTAATTAAAAAAGCCGCTTACGACACTCAAATTCATGACCCGCGCAGCAAGTGGTTTGATAATTTGTATCTTTTAATGGGCAAAGCGTTTTATCATAAAAATGATTATGAGGCGGCCATTACTGCTTTTCAGTATGTAGTAAATGAATATAAAGATGGCGACCTAAAGAAGAAGCAAAAAAAAGGCTACCAAAAATTACCTGCACTAGATGAAGTAAAATTTGATAAAGACAATAAAGTACGCCTAGCCACCATCGAAAAACGAAGTGGCCTGCGGGCCCTATCGCATCACTCAGTACGAAACGATGCCCTTATTTGGTTGGCGCGCGCGTACACGCAAAATAAGCAATATGGCGAAGCGCAATCACTGCTTACCATCTTGGATGAAGATACCCAATTTCCGGATCGGCTGCGGGATGATCTGTATTTTGCCATGGCCGACCTCAGCATGAAACAAGGCAACCCACTTAGTGCTATTGAACCATTAGAAAAAGCGGTGAAGCAAAAAGACCTAACCAAAACCATGCGTAATCGAGCCAATTATTTACTGGCCCAGCTGCACGCAGAAAATGGAAATTTGGAAGCCTCGAATAAATATTTGAATCAAACGCTGAAAAGTAAACTTCCGCTGGAAATGGAATATTTTACCAAACTGAAATTAGCACAAAATGCTATTGAAGGAAAAGGAAATAAAAATGCCGCTATCGCTCAGTTAGAATCGTTGGCCCAGGTAGATAAATTTACAAAATGGCGCGGCCAAACGTACCTAAGCCTTGGTCAAATATTGCAAGAAAGTAAACCCACAGAGGCCATTAATTTTTACAACCAAAGCCTTATTGCCAAAGGAAATGAGGATACCAAAGCCGCAGCGTTTTTGGGAAAAGGTGAAATATATTATAAACAAGCAAACTACCGCGAAGCTAAAATTGCGTATGACTCGGCTGTTGCCTTTTCCAAAACGGCTAACCCTCCACTCAAAAATATGAGCAACATCACCCTACGCCAAGAGGTGCTGACGAGCCTGATAAAATATACTGATATTATAGAGCTAGAGGATAGCCTCCAAGCTCTCTCGAAAAAAAGTGAACGCGAAAAAATTGGAATCATAAAAGATGAATTGCGCCGCCAACAAAAAGAACGTCGCAAACAACTGGAAGCAGAAAGTACCAAGCTAACTCCGGTGGCATTAACAGCCGGTCAGTTTGGCAAAAATGATTGGTATTTTTATAATAATACATCTGTACAACAAGGATTGGTAGAGTTCAAAACTAAATGGGGCGACCGACCGCTAGTTGATGATTGGCGCAGGAATAGTAGCAAATCATTAGGCGGCGGGGCTGATCTTTTGGCTAGCGATGACAGTACAACTGATGGTCAAAACAGCGAAGAATCGTTTACAAGAAATCAGGAGGTGCAACAAATGTTGCGCGCACTTTATAACGTGCCGGATGATTTTGTACAGTCAGACAAATTAATTGCCGATGCGTATTTTCAGCTTGGGTTAATATACACATCACGCTTGCAGGAGTATAAAAGTAGTATCAATACATTTGAGGCGCTCAATCTTCGGTATCCCAAGCACGAACAACTAGCGGCTACATATTATAGTATGATTCTGAGTAATCAAGAACTAAATAATTTGGCGGAGGCGAAAAAATATCAGGATAAATTAAATTCTGATTTTTCTCAAACTGAATTTAATAAACTAGCCTCTGGTACCTCGGAAAAACAAAATGTAGCATTGCTTCAGGTAAATGCTTTGTATGACTCGGCATACCAAATGCTGCGCCGTGATGAATTTAATAATGCGCTGGCCAATGCAACAGCTTCGCTAAGCAATTACCCCGAAAGTACACTACGACCAAAGTTTGAATTAGTGCAAGCAAAATCGTTGGCAGGATTAAAAAAATACGATTCCTCTATTGTAGTAACGGAGAATATTATAAAAAGCTACCCTGGTACTAACGAAGAAAAACATGCACAAGAATTTTTGAGTTATTTGGTAAAAGCTACCCAACTTGCCGCAGGTGTAAAAGTAGCGTTGGGTACAGACTCTAGCACCGATAATACAACTCAGCCACTTAATCCTTTCAGTACGGCAGTATATACTTATAACAAAAATCAGCCTCATTTTTATATGATTTATATTACGCCTTTTGAAGGTGCTATTGCATTAAAATCGGGCATTAGCGACTATAACAGGCTAAAACATGCACAGGAAAATTTGACCACCAACATGAATTTGTTGGATGCTAAAAGTGCGATTTTAAGTGTTACCGAATTTAAAAATCGAGACTTTGCCGAGCGCTATGTAAAGCAAATAACGGGCGAACCCAATCTTTTTTCAAACATAAAATCTGCTACGTTTAAAGTAATGATTATTTCGGATGATAATTTCAAGGAGCTAATGAAAACTCGGAAAATTGTGGAGTACTTGGATTTCTATAATGTGAAGTATAATTAGAAATTACTTTTTCTCTACCAACATTTTTACTGCCAAAATAATCATCAGCACAGCAAACATTTTTTTCATAATAGCCCCATCAAGCCCCACGGCAAACTTGCTCCCAAAATAACCGCCCACTACAAAACCAATGGCGAGGAGTACAGCAATTTTCCAACTGATCATCCCGGCCTTGGTATAATTTATTGCCGCAACTAAACTTACAGGGATAGATAGCATAGCCAACGTGGTACCTTGCGCTGTTTGCTGACTAAGACCAAAAATCATAATGAGCATGGGTACAATCACAACGCCACCGCCTATACCGAACAATCCGCTTAGCACGCCAGCTGCTAATCCTAATACTAATACACCTATAATTTGTAAGATTGTCATGAGGTTGTTTTTTTCTGATTTATATATTATGTTACCGCAATATTAAGTCTCTTAAGGCGTTCATAAATATGTATTATCTTTCGTAACAAAGATTTGGTAAATACCTTCAAAAAATTATCTTTGTTATCCAATAAAATTAAAAACACAAATAAAAGAAAATCTATTATGGCAGACGCAAAAAAAACTGTAGCAAAATCTACAACAGGCGCTAATCCGAAAAAAAATTCCGGATACTTTTGGTTAAACTTAGGGATTGTTATCACCTGTTTAATTATTACCCATCTCATATTCCATTTGGCATTTGGTAGTGAATCTAACTTTAGAGATGGTGCTGCCAAAGAAATTCCTGCCAATATCTTCGGTACCATGTTTTTGGGTGGTTGGGTTGTTCCAGTACTTATGGGTACGGGTTTAACTTGTATTGTATTTGTAATCGAAAGAGGGTTGACAATTTTCAAATCTCGCGGTAGAATGGGTAATGCAGAATTTATTCGTAAAGTACAGCATCACTTGGGCAACAAAGATGTAAATGCCGCAATTGCTGAGTGCGATAAGCAATCGGGCAGTGTAGGAAACGTAATGAAAGCGGGCTTATTAAAATACGGCGAAATGACAACCAATACTACGCTTGACACTGAGCAAAAGGTAAATGCCATTAAAAAAGAAATAGAAGAAACAACTTCGTTGGAACTTCCAATATTGGAGAAAAACTTGGTGTTCTTATCTACAATTGCTTCGGCGGCTACGCTACTTGGGCTGTTCGGTACAGTATTGGGTATGATTAGTGCGTTTGAGGCTATGAGTGCTGCGGGTGCGCCAGATGCTAATAAACTCGCTGCTGGTATTTCTGAGGCACTTGTAAACACGGCTTTGGGTATCGGTACATCGTTTATCGCTGTGATTGCTTACAACTTTTTCACTACCATTATCGATAACATTACTTATGGTATTGACGAGAGTGGCTTTACGTTGGAGCAAACGTTTTTAGCAAATTATAAATAATCAATTAAAAAAAATTAAAGAATGCCAAAGAATAAATTACCAAGGCAAAGCACACACGTGGACATGACGGCCATGTGCGATGTTGCTTTCCTGTTGCTGACATTCTTTATGTTGGCTACAAAATTTAAACCCGATGAACCTGTGGTTGTTTCAACGCCGTCGTCAATTTCCGAAATTCCGATTCCGGACAACACAATTCTTTTAACGATGAATCCTGAGGGGTTGGTGTTTTTTGGATATGACAATCAGGATGCTAAAAAGCTCATGATTGCGGATATAAATAAATCGCGTCAACTAGGACTGAGCCCGCAGGAGATGGACGATTTTGCTTTCAGTGCTTCCTATGGTTCGCCATTGGAAGAATTGAAATCTTACTTAGCAACGCCCTCCATAGACCGTAAAAAATTTCCTTTTAAAGGGGTGCCTGTAAATGAGGAGAGTGCTTCCATAGAAGAAAATGAATTGGTGTATTGGGTACAAAGTGCGAGAACATTTGGACAGCAAATTAATGGAAAAGCTCCTTTTATATCTATAAAGGCAGATAGTAAAACGCCTTATAAAAAAGTGAAAGCGGTACTCGATGCGCTGATTGATAATGATATTGATAGGTTCAATCTCATTACAAGTGCAGAGGCTGTACCAGTTGGTACGGCGGCATACGAAAACCAAATGAGCGGTAACGGAGGGTAAAAAAATAATTAACTAAAAAATAAAAATTATAACAAGATGGCTGAAATGGACGTCTCCGGCGGAGGCAAAAAAGGCAAGAAAGGCAAAAAACTTTCCACACGGGTTGATTTGACACCGATGGTTGACTTGGGCTTTCTATTAATTACGTTCTTTATTTTTACTACTACCATGGCAAAACCCAAGACCATGGAGATTATCATGCCGACTAATAAAGAGGTAAAAGATTCGAATAAAGTAAAAGACTATACTGCAATGACCATGTTATTGAGCAAAGGTGGTCGGGTATATTATTATTATGGAATTGGTAGCGACCCAATGAATCCACCCAAGGTTGAGGTAAGTTATTTTCAACCCCAAGGTGGAATACGTGATGCAATTATTAAATTAAAACAAAATATTGCAGAGTTCAAGCAAATTAATGCTGGTCAACCTGGAGTAAATGCAAAAGACGAAGCAACAATACTGATAAAACCCGACAGCACAAGTACGTATGCCGATATGGTAAATGCGCTTGATGAAATGCAGATTAATGGTATTGAAACCTACGCACTTATTGATATTACTCCCGTGGATAGAGAGTTTATTAAGTTAACCGAAGGTGCAAACCCAGACAGAGCAAATGATAAGTAACCTTGTTATGGAATTTTGCATGGAAATGCATCTCACTAAAAAAGAATAGATTATGGATTTTAAAAACATTTTAAAAACAGATTATCTCGACATTGTGTTTAATAAACGTAATAAAGAGTTTGGTGCTTACGAGCTACGCAAAAATTATAACCGCCGTATTCGTATTGCCGCCCTAGTAACCTTTGTATTTGTGGGTTTAATTGTTTCACTAAAAGTTGTGGCTGGCCTTATGGACGATAGCAACAAAAAAATCGTGAAACCAATCACCAAAGTTACAAAGCTAAAAAAACCACCTCCATTGGATAAGAAAAAACCACCACCACCACCACCACCTCCACCTCCGCCGCCTGTAAAACCACAGGTGAAATTTACACCACCAAAAATTGTGGAGAAAGAGGAAGTGCGCGAAGAGGAAAAACCACCACCGAAAAAAGAATTGGAAAAAGCGCAAGCAAGTACAATTACTGTAAAAGGTGATGCCAAAGCAGATTTGAGCGCACCAGTAATTGCTGACAAAGGAAAAGCTGTTGTCGAAGCTCCACCGGTTAAAGTATCCAACGAAATTTTTACAGCCGTGGAGCAACAAGCTTCTTTCCCTGGAGGAGAGGATGCCATGTTGGCTTGGTTGAGTAAAAACATAACTTACCCACGTATAGCACGTGAAACTGGTTTAGAAGGTATCGTGTATGTAGAATTTGTTGTAAATACTGATGGTAGTATTGAACAAACCAAAATCGTTCGTGATATTGGCGGCGGCTGCGGTGCAGAAGCCATTGCTGCAGTAAAGAAAATGCCAAGATGGAGTCCTGCTAAAAATAATGGACAAACAGTGCGACAGTATTTTACATTACCAGTAGCCTTTGAAACGGCTCAGTAATAGGAAAACTTAAAAATTTAAATCCTGTCAAATTTTATTTGACAGGATTTTTTTTTATCTTGAAACGCTAGCGGTTGAATGCCAAATTTATATTCTTCACATAAAAGCTATTACCTAGCGTTAGAAAAAGTTCACTGAAATATTTATGAGCTAATTTCTCTACCAAAAAAAATATGGCAACAAAAATTTCTTATAAGATGAAAGAATGCTCTTAGAAAATATTAGAATAAAACAAAGGCGAATAAGAAAATGACTTTGCATTCCCGTAACACAAAGTGTATGCAATATTTGAATGTAATTTATCTTTTATTTGTTTAAATTTGCGCTCTCTTAAATATGAAACTAGCAAAATTCAAATACGATTTACCTGTAAAATTAATAGCACAATACCCCGCCAGCCGTCGCGAAGAAAGCCGAATGATGGTAGTGCATAAAGACACTGGTGAAATTGAGCATAAAAAATTCTCGGATATTATAGATTATTTTGACGAGCAAGATGTAATGGTCGTGAATAATACCAAAGTTTTTAATGCTCGTCTCTACGGTCAGAAAGAAAAAACGGGTGCAAAAATTGAAGTGTTTTTGTTGAGAGAGTTAAATGCCGATAATCAACTGTGGGATGTTATTGTAGAGCCAGCCAGAAAAATACGGGTAGGGAATAAATTATATTTTGGTACTGATAATTCGTTGGTAGCCGAGGTTATAGACAATACAACGTCTCGCGGGCGTACTATTCGTTTTTTGTTTGAAGGTACAAATGATGAGCTAAAACAAAAATTAGAAGAACTTGGGGAAACACCTTTGCCAAAATATATAAAAAGAAAGCCCGAAGAGATTGACCGTGAGCGTTATCAGACCGTTTATGCTAAACATTCTGGCGCGGTGGCAGCGCCAACGGCTGGTTTGCATTTTAGCGAAAATTTAATTCGACGGTTAGAGATTAAAGGTATAGAGTTTGCCGAAATTACACTTCACACAGGTTTGGGTACATTTAGCCCGATAGAAGTTGAGGATATTACGAAGCACAAAATGGAGGCTGAATACTTTGAGATTTTACCTGAAGCTTGCGAAATTGTAAACGAAGCAAAGCTAAATAGCCGTAAAATTTGCTCTATTGGCACCACAACAATTCGGGCTATGGAGTCTTCACTTACTACAAGAAAGTTGTTGAAACCAAATGAAGGTTGGACAAATATTTTTATTTATCCCAATTTTGATTTTTCTATAAATAATTCGTTGCTTACAAATTTCCATTTACCCAAAACAAGTTTATTAATATTGGTAACAGCCTTTATGGGGCATGACCTCACTATGAGGGCTTACAAAGAAGCAATCAAAGAGAAATATAATTTTTTTAGCTACGGCGACGCTATGCTGATAATCTAAATTGGCAATCGGAAATTTTTTAAAAAATCAAGAGTCGTCGTAACTGACGGCTCTTCGTTTTTTATGCCACTTACTTTTTTATCTGGTTCTTCGTTTGGATTATCATCTTTTGCTTCTCGGCGTTTTTTGGTTTTGAAAATTTCACTCCAATTATTAAAACTACGCTTGTAAATAATACCAATTCCACCACGAGTTACTTCGCGCGCGTTGACATAATCATAGCTACTTACCCGGAAACCATTTAACCGATACCGCCCATCTGTACTTAATAAATATTGTCCCCGAAAATCTCCGGCATAATTAAAATTATTATTACTCGCTGCAGCATTGTTAGCAAAATCCAAACTGTTACCTAGCTCCAAAATAAAACGATCTTGAAACAAACTCGCTGACAAATCCAAATCAACCTGACTTCGTCGAGAAAGCCCATCGGTAGAAGTTACATCTTGCGAATAATTTTTATAACCCAAGTTTAAATTAAAATTTTGCGAGCCAGTCAGTTTATTTATTACATTATTTATTACTGGCGATAATGCCGAACTCACCATATCCGATGCTGTGGACAATCCCGTGGTTTGCGCCAAGGTACCTGCATTGACACCGCCGCCCGTAGGCTTAAAACTGTTGAAAAGCAAAATCATACCAGCTTGGTAAATTAGCTCATTTTGATCTTGCCGAATTTGTTGCAGTTTGGCCAATCCTTCGCCACCTACATTTCGATTGTACGGTTGCTGTATATCAAAAATTATATTGGGTGCAGACAATGGGCCTGTTAAATCAATAATTACATGCGTTTCTTCTTTTTGCCTTGCTCCATTACTTGCCGCATCATCTTGTCCGCTGCCTGCAGAAGTACTTAGTAATGGGTACAATGCTAAGTTGGTTTTATAAATTGCTTTCATGTCCAACATAGCATTTAGCGCATCGCCATTCCATGTAATTGTTCCTCCTTCTTCCAGCGCAAAATCTTTAGGTAAAAGACCTCTAAAATTAAATTGGTAAACACCTTCTTTCACAACAAACGAATTATACATCTGTATTTCATTTCCCAAATCCACTTTTAACTTAATATTCCCGCTACCGCGAGCCTCTATTTTTTCCCGTGTATTTGGGTCGAGGATAATAGTGGCCAGCACATCCGGCGTGGCTTCAATATCCATATTCATTCTAAAATAGTTGTTCCGATTCTTTTTTACTTTCTCCTGATCTTGAAATCGCCCCAATGTTCTGAATGTAATAAAATCATACGAAGCCGCATCACTGCTAGAACTTAACGGCAAATAAAACTTGCCACCCTCTAACGGCTTGGCCGAAATATCCATCAAAATATCATCAATAGCGCCAGTGATGATCATATCAAATTGGGCAGGAATGTATCCATAAAATAAATTATCGCTCAGCTCATTGGTATTCAACGCCAACAAATCGTTGGACGTAACATTTAATTTTAACCGATAGGTGTCATAATTTTCATGTGTAATTTTTCCAGTTAATATGGCTGTGCCCCTGTTTTGTCGTTCGTCATAAATTGTA
>JBBSPP010000062.1:0-10196 GCA_038258625.1 Chitinophagales bacterium | reverse complement strand
TATCAGTATCGGCAAAAATATTAGGAATCGACAAATCAAAATGTTGTGCGAAAGCATGGTCGCGCTCATCGCCTGCTGGCACGGCCATAATACCGCCCGTGCCATAATGTGCCAACACGTAATCGGCAATCCATATAGGCAAATGCTGGCCCGTAAAAGGATGCAAGGCATAAGCACCCGTAAAACAGCCACTAATATTTTTGGTTTCCGCCATGCGTTCGCGCTCGCTTCGGTTGCTTGTTTGTTTTTGATAAGCTGCAATATTTTCTTGCTGCTCGGGTGTGGTAATTTTATTTACAAGGGCGTGTTCGGGCGCAAGCACTAAAAAAGATACTCCAAAAATTGTATCCGGCCTTGTAGTAAAAACATCAATTTTTTCGGCAATGCCGAGTACATTAAAATTGACTATCGCGCCTTGGCTTTTGCCTATCCAATTGCGTTGCATGTCTTTTAGCGGTTCGGGAAAATCTACTTTTTCTAGCCCTGCTAACAAACGCTCCGCATAACTGGTGATTCGTAAAAACCATTGCATCATTTTTTTGCGTTCTACAGGATGCCCCCCGCGCTCGCTTACGCCGTTAACCACTTCATCATTGGCCAGCACAGTACCGAGTGCCTCGCACCAATTTACATAACTCTCGCTGCGATAGGCCAAACGAAAATTCATGAGCATATCTTCTTTTTCAGCATTCGAAAATTGCGTCCAATCGGTGGCGGAAAAATTGTAATCTCCTTTATTTCCTTCCGTACTAAACTTTTCTACAAGCTTAGAAATTGGTTGTGCTTTATCAGTTTTGGCATCATAATGCGAATTGAACAATTGCAAAAAAATCCATTGCGTCCATTTATAATAATTAGGGTCGGATGTTTTTACCTCTCGGCTCCAATCATAGCTAAAACCAATTTTGGCCAGCTGCTCTTTGTAGCGCGCAATATTTTCTTCGGTGGTTTTGGCGGGATGTTGCCCCGTCTCTACAGCGTACTGCTCGGCGGGCAATCCAAAAGCATCAAAACCCATGGGGTGCAACACATTAAATCCCTTCAATCTTTTATAACGGGCATAAATATCCGAAGCTATATAACCCAACGGATGGCCTACGTGCAGCCCGCTACCGCTAGGATACGGAAACATATCCAGCACATAACATTTTGGTTTATCATGATTTTCTACTACTTTGTAAATACCATTAATTTGCCACGTTTCTTGCCATTTTTTTTCGAGATCGGAGAAGTTGTATTGCATGTTTAATGTTGAATTTTTAATGTTGAATGCTTAATGAATAATTTTTACTTTGCAGAGAACGCCAAAGGTAATTGTGATTGTTTCAAAAAGGGGGGAAAGAAGATAAATGTGATATATCAAAAAAAGGGAAAGGTTGGAAAAGCTGCAAACCAAAAACTACTCACAAATCTCGTTGTCATCATACCTATAAAAACCTCTCTTCGTCTGTGCTTCGGTTTTTTTATTTTTATTTAGCTTTATTGAAATGCGCCCCGATATAGAAAAATACATATCATTTGCACCTGGATTGCCGCGCATATCGCCCACGCCAAACTCACGGCCAGCATCCACTAGTTTGCTTTTGTTGTTTAAAATTTTGGCTAGTTCGGCATTTTCAGGTGTTAGTCTTTGGTCAAAAATGATAGGGTCCACGTAGCTTGTGCTTACGTCATCCAAATAATCGGTAAATAATTTTCGCGCAACTAACTCCAGCCCCAAATTGATGGTGCGGCTAATTTCGTAATTAAAACCTACGCCATACGGAATATTCCATTGCGAAAGTTTGTAGGGCGTGCGATTAGGAAATTGTGATGAGCCTTGCCCTTCTGTACCCAAAGGTTGCAAATCCACCCAAACGTCTTCATCCAAAATTGGATCGTAATAAGACCCCTGCGGATTAAAACTATAGGTACCAATCCCAACTAAAAAGTATGGCTGCAAATAGCTTTGATGAAGAGCCGATTTGTAATTTAAAAATTTGAACGGGTGCACTTCGAGCATTAAGGAGCCTTCATTAATTTTACTTTGAAAATCAAGATTACGCACATAGCGGTTATACGAAGGATCGGCCTCGGCCGTGAAAAAAGTATTTTTATCACTTGCGCCAATTGTACCAAATACATAATTCACGCGCAAGCCAATTGCTTCGCGGCGTAAATGAGACAGCGAAAAGCCATAGAAAAAAGTATTGTCGCGAAAATTTACATCGTCAAAAAGATTATTCTCTACCCGTGAGTTTCCGCCTAAATCTGTGAGACAATTAGAAGCCCCAATCTGAAATGAAAAAAATGTTTTTTTGGCTTCGGGTCGTTCCAAAAATCGGCCATTTTTATTAAAGCCTCCCAGTTGCACATCCCGTTTCGTGGTAATTATTGGCGTGCTTTTTTCTATTTGTTTATTGTTATTTTCAGCTTCTCTTTTCGCTGCGGCAATACTGTCTGCTTCTTGCTTTTT
Organism: Chitinophagales bacterium; assembly: GCA_038258625.1. GTDB lineage: Bacteria > Bacteroidota > Bacteroidia > Chitinophagales > Chitinophagaceae > JAGNRR01. The sequence goes on along the minus strand of JBBSPP010000062.1, from coordinate 7,741 downwards.
TTGCTGTGCTAGTTTCTCAGCTTCTTGCTTTTTATCGTTATTTTTTTCTTGCGTAATGCCCTTTTTGTCCTTCTTTTTTTCTGGTTCTTTTTTAGGCGCTTCCTCTTTCTTTTTTTTCTCTTTTTTTACAACTTCTTTTTTTATAGTCTCCTTTTTATTTTCTTCGGGCTTTTTATTTTTCAGGCTTTTGAGATACGCCTTCCGCGCAGCAGCCGCCTTTTTACTTTCGCGTGCCACACTATCTCGTATTTGAGCCCGTTCTTTTTTACGGTTTATGTAATCTCGCTTTTGTTGTAATTCATTTTGTCGTTGTTCCAGCCGTGCTTTCCGAATGCTATCCATCCGTTCCACTCTATCTTCCTGCCGCTGCTTCATTATCTCGGCTATGGAATCTTGTCTTTTTTTAAAAGCAATTTGTCGTAACGAAAGCTCGGTACTATCTGCAATTCTTTTTTCCTCGGCTTTTATTTTTAGGAGGTCGGTGTTGGTAATTGTTTGCGCATGACTTTGCAAACCGGCGAGGCAAACAATACAAATTAGTATAGAAAGTACTTTCTTCAACAAAATTAAAAATCGATAATAAAGTTAGGGATTTTCATCGGTATTATTCCACATCAAATAAGATTTAATAAAACCATCAATTTCGCCATCCAATACGGGTTGCACATTATTTACCTCAAAATCTGTGCGGTGGTCTTTAATCATTTTGTACGGATGCAACACATACGATCGGATTTGCGAGCCCCATTCTATATTTTTTTTGTTCGCGTTGTTGGCATTTTTTATTGCTTCTCGTTTGCGCATTTCTTCTTCGTACAAACGCGATTTTAGCATTTTTATTGCCTTCTCTCTATTTTCTCCTTGGGTACGACTTTGCTGACACTCTACGATTATACCACTGGGAATGTGTTTTAGGCGCACCGCGGTTTCTACCTTATTTACATTTTGGCCGCCCTTGCCACCCGCCCGGAAAAAATCCCATTCGATATCAGCAGGATTCACTTCAATTTGAATCGTATCATCAATTAGCGGATACACGACAACCGAGGCAAAAGAGGTGTGCCGCCGATTGGCACTATCGAAAGGAGAAATACGCACCAATCGATGTACGCCCGATTCGCCTTTTAGCAAGCCGTACGCAAACGCACCATTCACTTCAATAGTAGCTTGTTTTATACCCGCGCCATCGCCCCATTGTATGTCTAGCTCTTGGGTGGTAAATCCATTTTTATCGGCGTACATATTGTACATGCGTAGCAGCATCTCTGCCCAATCTTGGCTTTCGGTGCCGCCGGCGCCACTGTTTATCATGAGTACGGCGGGCAGTTCGTCTTCCTCGGCGCTGAGGGTGGATTTGAATTCTACATCTTCTAATTGTTTGGTAGCTTCTTCAAAAGCATTTTTTGCATCGGCCTCTTCGGCGTCGCCGCTTTTCCAAAACTCGAACATCACCACAAAATCTTCTAACTTTTGCTCGGCGGTTTCGTAAAGATTTATCCAATATTCATGGCCTTTTGTTTCTTTAAGTATTTTGGTGGCGCGCTCATTATCATCCCAAAAGCCGGGTGCGGTACTCAACTGCTGATTGTTAGCTACCTGCTCTTTTTTAGCGCGCACATCTAAATAGTTATTCAGCTTGGCTAGCTGCTCGCGCATTGTTTTTATTTGCTCTGTGGTCACTGTGGCGAAAATATGTCTGAACTGTGATTATGCTGATTTTTTGGATGGTTATGATTTTTTTGAAAAATAGCAATTAGGATAGAATTTTTAGTTTGACAATTTGTAATTATTCACTAGCACGGATGCTGATATGTGCAAGATTCGTTCCAACTCGCGAATCATATCTACTGTCAGGCGTTTCTTTTTATTTAGGATTTCTGAAACTCGGCTTTTGCCACCAATTATTCCAATCAAATCTTTTTGTTTTAGATTCATTTCCTCCATACGTATTTTAATAGCTTCTATTGGGTCGGGCGCATCGATTGGGTAATTGACATTTTCATAATTTTCTATGAGGAGCGAGAGTATTTCAGCTTCATCGCCTTCTACCGAATTTGGCGATGCGTCAAAAATTAGCGCGATTCGTTGCAAGGCATTTTCATAGTCTTGTTCTGTTTTTATTGGCTTTATTTCCATAATACGTTCTTTTAAATTGTGTCTGCATTTATTTTATCATAGTCAGTATGTGTGCCAACGAAACGGATAAATGCCCATTGTCGCTCATAATTAAACTTTACAATTAGGCGATATGAATTTCCTTTTATATTAAACACCACTCTACTGTCTTTTAAAATGCTGGCGTTGGCGTAAGTTGTTTTTACTTCATTTGGCGATTGCCAATTGGCATTTTTTGCCGTTTCGTACCAAGTTTTTAAATACTGTTCTGCATCCGCGTGTATTGCCCAAAATTCTCGTAACGTTCTTTTCGCTATTATTCGTTTCATATCTTTTTGGCAAAGGCAAAGATATATAAAAAGTTCTCAATGGGCGAACTTTTTTTCTACCAAAAAGAGCTTTTTCCTCAAAGCACATTAAGATTTCAAAATATACTCTAAACGCAACACAGTAAAGCGTTTCCGCCGATGGAAATCATCTGCTAGAGCGTGGAAATCATCTACTAGAGGGCGGAAATTATATGCTGGGACACGGAGATTAGTTGCTAGGGCAAGGAAGGTTGTAACTATAATGTAATAATCAACTCCTATAGAATGGTGAACATATTATTGAAGACGGAACTCAATAAATATTGAGTACAAACACCCTACTTCCCTTTCCCAAACATGGGCACACGGCTTTCGTTGCCGCTCATTAGTCGGCTTATATTTTTGTGGTGGGAAAGTACTACCAATACGGCAGCGGCTATGGCGAACACTTTGTAGAGCAAAACAGGTTCGCGAAAAATAAAGAGTAATAAAATAGGAAACGCCACACTGGCGGCAATCGAACTAAGCGAAACGTAGCGTGTGGTAAAAAGCATAACGACGAAAACGGCCACCAAAATAAGCGCGACTGTAGGCTGAATAGCGAGTATCATACCAAAAAGGGTGGCAATTCCTTTGCCGCCTTTAAAATTTGCCCAAATAGGAAAGATATGCCCAATAACCGCCACTAGCCCTAGCCCCAATTGCAAATTGGTAAGCGCTGCATTGCCCATTTGCCCGCCCATTACGAGGTAGGCAAAATCAACAGCTACAAAACCTTTGAGAAAATCGAACAGGAAAACAAAGCTACCGGCTTTGGTACCCAATACTCTAAATGTATTGGTAGCACCAGCATTGCCGCTGCCATAATCTCGAATATCTATCTGGAAAAAATATTTGCTCACCCAAACCGAGGTAGGAATACTACCGATAAGATAAGCCATTATAAACAATATAATTATTTGCATATTTATGTTTGTCTGCTCCTGACGAGCCGGGCAAATATACCGTCATTTAATAATAATAAAGTAACCCAATTATTTTTTAACAGTAATACACAGCCAGTTTTCGCGCTTAAAAATATGATAATCAGTACTGTAGGGAGTTATATAATTAATAATATCTTTTTCATTATTCTCCAGAATCCCGCTCAAAATCAGCAATCCGCCATTCTTATTAAGTTTTGAAAAAAGTACAGATAGGTCTGCTTTCAGTACATTGAGATTTATATTGGCAAGGATAATATCAAAATTTTCTTCAGGAATTTCTTCCAACCCTCCAAGACGTACGGCTACATTTTTACAGTTATTTCGTTCAATATTTTCATTGGCATTTTCTTCGCTCCAAGGGTCTATATCGTTGGCTATTATTTTTTTTGCGCCCAGCATTTCGGCATAGATTGCTAGTACGCCCGTGCCGGTGCCGTAATCTAAAACATTTTTATTTTTAAAATCTTGCTTACTCATTTGCTGCAACATTTGCTGCGTGGTGGCGTGGTGGCCGGTGCCAAAGCTCATTTTGGGGGTGATGACTATTTCGTGCGTTACGGAGTTTATGGCTTCGTGAAAATCGGCACGAATGGCCACCGTATCGTCAATAATTATTGGCTGAAAATCACTTTCCCACTTTGCATTCCAATTCATTTCGGGGATGGTTTCTTTTTCATACACATAATCGCTAATGATGTGTTGCACGGCTCCCTCCTCAAATAAATCATATTCGATAAATGCCAGCAGTTGATGATCTTTTTGTTCAAAGCCCGAAAAATCAAAATTGCCCAACAGCGCTATTAGTTTTTCCTGCTCATCAGTTTCCACGTCCGAAAAAGTAATTCTCAAATAATTCATGGGGCAAAGATAGAAGGTTTGCTTTTATTACATTTGCCAAAAAATGTTTACACGCTACCTTACGTATTACAAAACATCGGTGCAGATTCTTAGTTTCTGTATGTTGTTTTTGGTTTGCCTGCTTATTTCTGGAGGGATTGATTATGCCATTGTACCGTGGCTGACCGATGGTTTATCCTTCACAGAATTTAGTAATCCTTCTAATTACAACATTGAAGATTACATTCAAGCACATCGCATTGTTCAGCTCATTAGTCAGATTTTTATTTTTATCATCCCGGCTTTGTTGTTTGCCTACTTGGCTTTTCCGCGCCCACTGCAATATTTAAAAACGAATACGAAGCTGCAGCCAAAATATATATTGTGGGGCATCTTCATTATGATATGCTCGTTGCCATTGATAAATTTGTTGGAGTATTTCAATAAAATGATACCTATCACCGACGGTATGCGCGAGCTAGAGGAAACGGCCGCACTCGTCACCACGGCTTTTTTAAAAACAAGCAATCCGATAGACATCATTTTGAATGTTGTAATTTTTGTACTTGCCGCCGCCATTGGTGAGGAGCTTTTCTTTCGAGGTGTGTTGCAAAATATTCTAATAAGCAATCCTTTAAAAAAATATCCGTTCACGGCCATCGCCATCATAGCCGTTTTGTTCAGTTTATTTCATGGCGAAATGTCGGGCTTTATTCCCCGTTTTTATGCCGGTTTTTTGTTGGGCGCGGCTTATTATTTTAGCAATACTATTTGGGTGCCCATTATTATGCACGCTGTAAATAATGGTATGGCGCTCCTCATGTTTTATGTAAGCAAAACCGAATTTGAAGATCCGATTGGCGTTTTGGATTATAAAGATTTGTTAGAGATTATTCCGCTCACCATTTTGAGCCTATTTTTAATTTATCATTTTTATAAAAAAAGAACCACTTACACCATTGACCAAATGGCGATTGATGATGACGAAACACATTTTTTAGCAAACAAAAATTACAATGAGCAATGATACAGAATGGATTATAATCCATAAAACCAAGAGTCCGTTTGAAGCAGAAGCTTTAAAAGGAAATTTAGAAACTAATGGAATTCCTGCAGTTATAATAAATCGAAAAGAGAACTCTATAGCGAACACAATAGGTTACATAGAGGTTCGAGTGCAAACCTCTAAAAAAGAAGATGCTCTAGAACTAATTCAAGGATTCGGTAGCGAGAACTAATGGCGTTAGATAAAAAAACATTTTGGGCTCGTTCTATTAGCGCAGTATTTTTCGTGCTGGTGATGCTTGCCGCAATTATTTACAGTGCGTGGAGTTTTTTGGTATTGTTTGCCGTGGTACAATTTATGGCGCTGCGCGAGTATTCTTTTTTGCTCGAGCGTATTTACAAAACCACTTTTCTACGAAAAGATATTTTTGCTTTCCTCGTGGCCGGTTTTTGTGCTTATATATTTTTAGCCCTTTTTCCATTGAAAAATTGTGCGTTTGAATACTCCATAATAGAAATGCCCATGCTCTTTTATTTTCTGGGGATATTTCTGGGCATGGCATTATTACTTTTTTTATCAAAAGATAAAAATGCAAAAATGCTCCTCACGGGCATTGGCTATATCGCCATTCCGCTGGCACTGCTTTATCATTTACGCGTTCAATCTTTAATGATTCCGCTGTTTCTAATCGTCATGATTTGGGTGAATGATACCATGGCCTATTTGGGTGGGTCTTACTTTGGCAATCGACCCTTAGCTCCCAGCATTTCGCCCAAGAAAACAGTGGAAGGCACCACGATAGGAATACTATGCACCATAGGCGTGGCGGTACTTTGGGGCAATGCAGCTCCTATTTATCAGGTGGTAGATTATATTATTTTGGCTTTAATTGCAAGTGCCATTGGCTCGGCAGGCGACCTGATAGAATCACAAATAAAACGATGGGCGGGCGTAAAAGATAGTGGCCAAATGATGCCTGGCCATGGGGGCGCGCTCGATCGGTTTGACTCAATTATTTTCGCATCCTCATTTGCATTTTTGTATGCCTTCTTTTTTATGGATTGCCAGTATTTTGAGTTTTTCTAAACGCTATGTTTTTGTTTCCTAATTTTTTTTGGATACTTTTATACCCCCACTTTTAAAAACGAAACGAATATGTACATTCACAAAGAAGGTAAAAATTATGTAGCCATTGGTGTCATTGCTTTTTGCATTATTAATTTTCTCAACTATTTTTTCTTGGGTCAAATACTTTGGCTTTACTATCCTATTTTACTCCTTACCTTTTTGTTTTTGATGTGGGTATTTTGGTTTTTTCGTATTCCAAAACGCGCTGCAGTTATTGGCGAAAACTTAATAATGTCTCCCTGCGATGGAAAAGTAGTGGTGATTGAAGAAGTGGATGAAACAGAATATTTTAAGGAGCGTAGGATTCAGGTTTCTATATTTATGTCGCCGCTAAATGTGCATGTAAATACCTATCCAATAGCCGGCAAAGTAGAATACGTCAAATATCATAAAGGAAAATATTTGGTAGCCTGGCACCCAAAATCGAGCACCGAAAACGAGCGCAGTACGGTGGTGGTGAGCAATGATAAAATTTGTTTGTTGATTCGGCAAATAGCGGGTGCGGTAGCTCGGCGTATTGTTACGTATGCAAAAGTTGGTGATGTGGTTACTCAAAATAGCGAGTTGGGCTTCATAAAATTTGGTTCACGCGTGGATGTTTTTTTACCCTTGGGTACGGAATTAAATGTGGCGATTGATGACATGGTAGAAAATAATACATCAATAATTGCCAAAATTAAAAGCTAATGCAACGGTGTAGTTTTCATGATTATGATGTGCGCAGCGGCGTAAAAAACAAACGAAAAATTGCATTGCTCGTAAAAGAAATTCTGAAAAAAAAACGAGCCGATTTTAATATTAATTACATTTTTTGCTCTGATGAATATTTGCTGAGTATCAATCAAGAATACCTTAATCACGAAACACTGACGGATATTATTACGTTTGATTTGTCAGAAAAAGATTCAGATTTATTAATTGCTGACATTTACATTAGCCTGCAGCGTGTGGAAGAAAACGCGCTAAAATTTGAAAAAAAATTTACCGAAGAACTACTGCGTGTGGTGATACACGGCGTGCTACATTTAATAGGCTATAAAGACAACACCCAAACGCAAAAAACCACCATGCGCCGATTGGAAACACGTTGGATAAATTTTTACATCAGCAATATTTTGCCGCTTTAAAATAATCGAAAAAATTTTAAGGTGGCCTTACCAATTTATTCCATTATAATTTTTTCTCGCACGCGCATAGAATTTATCTTTAGCACTTCTTAAAACAAAATGTCATTTAATAATAATTACGTAGCTATCATGGCGGGTGGAATTGGTAGCCGATTTTGGCCAATTAGCCGGAACGATTATCCAAAACAATTTTTGGATATTCTGGGTACTGGTAAATCGCTGATTCAATGGACC
>JBBSPP010000061.1:0-10201 GCA_038258625.1 Chitinophagales bacterium | reverse complement strand
TTTGTAATTCGTTTTCAAAATAACTCGCCACTAAAATTATTGAACAGTTTTTTTATCCTAAAAAGAATTCATATAAGTCCGATGCGAACAATTGAAGCTTTGTTTTTATAATTATATAAAATTACATTTTTAAACTATAAAATTTGACTTGCGGCTCGCGCTAATTTTGGCTCACTGGAGAAAATGCAATGCTAATTAAAGCGGCATTTATAATTACACATTCACATTTTAAAAAAAAAAAACAAAACATGAGCAAAAAAACAACAGACACCAAAGACCAAGAGCAAGCAAAAAATGAAATGAGCATTGCAAAAAAAGATTATGAAAAATTCTTTTACGAAGACCTAAAAGATATTTATTGGGTGGAAAAAACACTCATTAAAAAACTGCCAAAAATTGCAAGTCAGTCCACGAATGCTGATCTCAAAAAAGCTATCGAAGGGCATTTAAAGGAAACAGAAGGACATCAGGCGACGCTTGAAAAAGTTTTTGAGAAACTAGATAAAAAAGCACAAGCCAAAAAATGCGATGCTATGGACGGCATCCTCACCGAGGGCGAAGAACTGATAAAAGAAAATAAAGACAACGCATTTTTGTGCGACCTATCAATAATTTTTAGCTCACAAAAAGTAGAGCATTACGAAATAACCGCTTACGGGAATTTAGCGATGGTAGCAGAAAAATTGGGGTACGAAGAGGTAGCCAAATTATTACAGGGTAATCTGAAAGAGGAAAAAGCCGCCGATACTAAACTAAGCGACGTGTGTAAAAAGATACACAAAGAAGTTTCGTTGGAGGAAGAGTAGCTTTTTTTGTATTCAAAAATTAATTGCAAATTAGCCGAGCAAATATGCTCGGCTTTTTTATTTAAACATTATCATACTGTGCTTTGATTTGGACTTGATGCAACTCTTACAATAACTTCAAAGTATATAGAAAAGCGGCAAATTAACTTTGGAACTTTTTCCACAGCTTGTCGCGTCTCGCTAAGACCGCATTACAACTTTAAAACTCTGTAGCCACAAAGCGCATATACTTTGGATCTTTTTTTATGATACTTTTTCAACGCTACAATTTATCTTTCCACACTATGAACGAGGTTATTTTAGTCAACGAGCAAGACCAAGAAATTGGCACCATGGAAAAACTGCAAGCACACCGCGAAGGAAAATTGCACAGAGCATTCTCTATTTTTTTATTTAATGATAAAAATGAAATGCTCCTACAAAAAAGAGCTGAAACAAAATACCACAGCGGCGCACTTTGGACAAATGCCTGCTGCTCGCACCCCGCCCCAGGCGAAACCTTGGAACAAGCCACCGTGCGTAGGTTAAAAGAAGAGCTTGGTTTATCAGCCATCGAAATGAAAAAAGAATTTTCGTTTATCTACAAAGCGGCCTTCGAAAATGGATTAATTGAGCATGAACTCGACCATGTTTTTACTGGCCACTACAATCAGCTACCCAAAATAAATATAGAAGAAGCCAGCGCCTACCGTTTTATTTCTGCCCAAGATTTAAAAAAGGAAATTGAAGAAACGCCCGAAGCTTTTAGTTTTTGGTTCAAAATTGCGCTGCCGCGTGTTATAGAAATAAAATCTTCGGCAACTGTCTAGTTTAATATCTTTACTTTTTTAAAAATAAAATAACCATGACCTTCCCCGACATTTTTACCGCCCAAGGCAGCCAATCACTTGCCGACAGAATCAATAAACTTTTGCCCGACACAAAACCGCAATGGGGCAAAATGAACGTAGCCCAAATGCTAGCGCATTGCAACGTGCCGTATGAAATGGTGTACGAGCCAAGCAAGTTTAAAAAGCCCAATGCATTTGTAAAATTTATGATTAAACTTTTTGCAAAAAGTATGGTGGTGGGCGATAAACCATATCCTAAAAATGGTCGTACCGCTCCTGATTTTTTGGTACCTGCCGAGCAAGACTTTGATAAACAAAAACAACAAATACTAGAACATATTTGGCACGTACAAAAAGATGGCGAAGCAGCTTTTGAAGGCAAAGAAAGCCACGCTATGGGCCACCTTACCGCGAACGAGTGGAACACTATGTTTTATAAACATCTCGATCATCATTTAAAGCAGTTTGGGGTTTGATTTTTTGAGGGATTAGCCAATAGCCACTAAGAAATAGTGTATAGGTTAGTGACTACTTTTGTGGTATAAAATGCTGCACTTCTAAAATGTAAAAAACTCTAATTCCTATTGCCTAACTCCTAATCCCTCTTACTACATTTACATCTTATGAAATTCCAAAGAGGAAGTCGCACCCCGGATGAGTTACTCACCATTTATAAAAAACTAGTTTACCCACGCGCTATCGAAGATAAAATGCTCAAGCTTTTGCGGCAGGGCCGGGTGAGCAAATGGTTTAGCGGGATAGGGCAGGAGGCTATTGCCATTGGTACAACCATGGCGCTGCAACCCGATGAATGGATGATGACCATGCACCGAAATTTGGGTGTGTTTACCACGCGCAATGTTTCGTTTGAAAAATTGTTCTTACAATGGCAGGGAAAAAAAGAAGGCTTTAGCAAAGGGCGTGAAAGGAGCTTTCATTTTGGTAGTGCGGAGCATCATATCTGTGGTATGATTTCGCATTTGGGGCCGCAACTTTCTGTAGCAAATGGTACAGCCTTGGCAGCAAAATTGCGCGAAGAAAAAAAAGTATCGCTGGCTTTTACAGGCGAGGGCGGCACGAGCCAAGGCGAATTTCATGAAGCGCTAAATGTGGCCGCAGTGTGGAATATTCCTACCATTTTTGTAATAGAAAATAATGGTTACGGACTCAGCACACCCACCACCGAACAATTTATAACGGATACCTTGGCGATTCGTGGTGCGGGCTACGGCATCAAATCAAAAACTATTGACGGTAATAATGTGCTAGAAGTGTTGGACGAAGTAAGTAAAGCACGAGAATATTGTATCGAACATCAAAAACCCTTTTTGCTAGAATGTATGACGTTCAGAATGCGCGGCCACGAAGAAGCCAGCGGTACAAAATATGTGCCGCAAGAATTATTCGACCTCTGGGAAAAGAAAGATCCAATCTCAAATTATGAAAATTGGTTAAAAGAAGAAGGAATTTTAGCCGACGAAATGATAGCAAGTATCCGGCAAGAATTTGTGGCGGCTATAAATGATGATGTGCAAAAAGTATTGGACGTGTCATCAATTACTATTGATACGCAAGAAGAATTGGCTGATGTTTTTGCGCCACATCAAAGTTTTTCTACAGACGTTACTAGCTCAGAAACACGCCCATTAAAAATGGTAGCGGCCATTCGCGAAGGACTTTGGGAAAGTATGAAGCAACATGATAATCTCGTTTTGATGGGACAAGACATTGCAGAGTACGGCGGTGTTTTTAAAATTACCGAGGGCTTTGTGGAAGAGTTTGGAAAAGAGCGTGTACGCAATACGCCCCTTTGCGAAAGTGCGATTTTGGGCGCGGCACAAGGCTTGTCTTTAGAAAATTATAAGAGCGTGGTAGAAATGCAATTTGCCGATTTTGTATCCGTAGGCATGACGCAGATTATAAATTATTTTGCAAAAATTCATTATCGTTGGGGTCAAAAAGCTGACGTGGTTGTGCGCATGCCAACGGGCGCTGGTGTAGGCGCCGGGCCTTTTCATTCGCAGAGTAACGAAACTTGGTTTACGCATACAGCCGGTTTAAAAGTGGTGTATCCAAGCACGGCGGCTGATGCCAAAGGGCTTTTAATAGCGAGTATAAACGATCCAAATCCGGTAATGTTTTTTGAACACAAAGCGTTGTATAGAAGTATAGAAGACGAAGTGCCACAGGGAAATTATTCCATAGAAATTGGTAAGGCAAACTTGATTCAAAGTGGCGAAGATTTTTCAATAATTACTTATGGCGCGGGCGTGCATTGGGCAAAAGAATATGCTGTGGCACATCCTGATTTATCCATTGCCATTTTGGATTTGCGCACACTTGCACCGCTAGATTATGATGCGATAAAAAATATTGTAGAGCAAACTAACAAGGTTCTAATCCTGCACGAAGACAATTTATTTGGCGGCTTAGGTGGCGAAATTTCGGCTTGGATTATGGAAAATTGTTTTGATGATTTAGATGCGCCCGTAATGCGTTGCGGTAGCTTGGAAACACCCATTCCTTTTGCTAAAGAACTAGAAGAAAACTTTTTAGCCAAAAAATATTTGCACGAAAAAGTGCAAGCACTTATTCAATATTAATTCATGTCAGCAGATTATACTCCTTTAAAAAAGGAGTGCACTTAAAAGTCTTAATTTGGCGGTGCGGACTTTTTATTTTTATTGCGTAGTGTCGGCCGTAAGCAAAAAAAATCCCTTGATATTAAACAAGGGATTTTTTAATTTATAGTTTAAAAAATTAGTCTTCTTGAGGAGCAAAACCATTTTTGAAATCAAGCTCGGTGATATCGTCGGCTACCTTTCTAATTTCTTCGAGTGCAGTGCCGTCAATGTCAACGGCATAAATAGGCACCTTGTTGCCTTCGCCATTTTCTATATCTGCAAAAAGCATAAAGTCGGGCTGCGCAATTACGCCAAAAACACCTTCGCCATATTCACCTTCGTCTTCGGTGCCCAGTTGACCAATTATACCAATGGGCACTTTGGTCTCAAAGTCTAAATCATCAGGCATGCCATCGTCAAAAGTGTCTTCGAGCAAAAATAGGCGTGTGTCTTCATCAGCTTTGGTTATATCAAAGAGAAGCGCATTGAAATAATTTGGATCAGCACTGCCGTCGTTATCTTCATCTAGTTTGTTTATATCAAGATGAAGCGGTTTCCATAATTTGTCTTTAATTCGTTCTAGTGTTTCTGAGTACGTTACCATAATTTTATTTTTAAGTTTGGTGCTAATGTACAATGGTTGTTTGTAAATAATTTCCCTTATTGAAAGATTCAAATAGTTTTATAAGGGAGAAATATAATTGTGTAAATTGATGGAATGAATAACTTCTGAACACCTTATGATTAAGAACAGCAAGTTTTTACGATACTTCCCAAAGGAGGATTTTTAAATTGCTAATCAGCTACAATTTGAAAAAAAGCTGATGGGTCCTTCCCTTTATCATCTTTAAAAGTTTTCAATTTTTCCTTAGTAAAATCGCCGCCCTCCATTTTTTTTATGCGAATTATTTTGCCCGGCATTTCTACGTAATTGGCAATGTTGGTGCCGTACTCGCCGCCGCCATTGCCCGCATCAGAAAGTCTAATTCTGCCGTCGTTTTCAATGATAATTTGTACTTTGGTATTCAAATATTCGCCGTAGTATATTTTGTTGAATTGCGTTAGGCGGGCATGCACTGTCCCCATTATTTTGTCCATGCCCCAGTTTTCTTTTGTAGCTTTTGCATCAATATTTTTCCATTCATAAAAAAATCAGCGTACAATTTGTACTCGCCCCTATTAAATTTTTTTGGCGAAAAATAAAGCATTGAATAACCAAACTCGGTATTCCCGCTACTATGGCGCAGCGTGTTTCCGTATGCTTTTTTTAAAGTTGGAATGTACGAATAATCTGTTTCGCCATAAATTTCATCGCTGTACACTGGGCCCCAATCTGTGGTGAGCGCGCCTAATTCTATGTAGGGTAAGTTTGCATATTTTAATCGGTACTCTATGCGGTTGGTGCTAAAACCTTTTACTTCTTTGGTTTGTAGTTTGTATTTCTTACCGTTATAAGTTCCTTCTTCAAACGTGTGCCAGCCGCAACTCCCGAGGAAAAGAACGAATAAGGCAACGGATGAAATTCGCAAAAAAATTTTTTTATTTTTTAGTTTCATTTGAATTCATTTGCAATCCAAATTAGTACTTTCTCCACGAATTTGAAATTATTTATTTTATTTTGGCCTTTGTGACTGGTAGCAAAAATGGAATGATGCAATACAGTTATGTAAAAAAATATCAGAACCAAAATTTATTTTTGTTGTGAACTTAAAAATATATTATTATGCGAACGCTTATCAAAATTTTAATCTGTGCACTACTCCCCCTATTATTTTTTTCATGTAAAAAGAAAGAAGATAAAGCTACAGGAATTTGCTACTGCGACTATGCCAGCGGTGATAAAAAACAATTTGACCTGCGCAACCTTAACCGCACACAGCAAGTTGATAGTTGTAACGTGTTTAATAAAAACGCCGGGCCTTTTGGTGGTGTTTGTGAGTTAGAATAGCTGATGCTAAAAATTTAATTTTTAATTGTTCAATACTTTTTGTACCAGCAATATATTTTTTGCCGAATTTATTTTTAGAATATAAATGCCTTTAGCAAACTGGGTGATTGGAAAATTAGCTTTCCCTTTTTCTAAATTGACTTTATAAATTTCTGTGCCGTTTATATTTAGTAAACTAGCTGTGCATTTTCCAAAATCGTTCGTTATAAAAATTTGTTCATCGCCCTGCCCAATTGTTATTTTATCCGTCGCCGAAAAATCGCTGGTTGAACTTGGATTAACCATTAAAGTTTTGCAAATAGAATCTTTTTTGCCGCAGGTTGATGTTACTTCCAAACAAACGGTATAGGTTGCTATTGCATTGGGAAAATTATGCGAAGGATTGGTATTATTATCTATAGGCGAACCGTCGCCAAAATTCCATGCACTTTGTGTGTAGCGTTTCGATTGATTTGTAAAAATGGCAGCACTGCCGCTACCAGGGAAAGTGCCACCGACAAAGGCCGCATCTGGAATATTCCCTTCGCCCTGCCAATTTTCCAAACTATCCAACACAACGTGGTTGGCAATTTGCTGCATGACAAAGGCATCACCGTTGCCTACACCACCTGGTAAATATTGACTACCCACACAGCTTTTTTTAAACAGGCTACAGTAAAAAACGCAAGCGGCTAAATAGGTTCCGTTGATCGATGGATGTGATTCATCTGCATCATACAAACTGATTGTCGGGAAACTATCGCGCATCATTTTCCAAGCTGCGCCAACGGGCGAAACGCTCGAATTAAAATCATCGGCAAACAATAAGTAACTTTCGCGCAGGCGCTGTTGCATACCATCGTAGGTACACACAGGCGGGTAAAAAGGACAATTAGTTGCATCGCCATTTTTGCGACCCCATGTCATATAATACATCACTTCGGCACAAGTATTTGTTGCGTCCACTAAGCTATCCAACGATTTTACGTACGGGTAAGTATCGTTCAGCACTTGCGCAGGCGCAAAGGCTGGTTCCTGACTTTGAAATTGTAACACCACATAATCCCATCCGCTTTGCGATATTTTCGAAATTGTGGTTGCGTTGTTCGAATGGCCTTGGGCCGTAGTGCCGCCTGGCATATTGTTGTCATGCACAACCGTATCGCCCAGTGAGTTTGCCACGCTGGCTATCATAGCGGGCAAATTATTTACCCCTGTGTAACTATTGCCAATAAAAAGCACATTGCGCTTATCGGCCAGCGAGACAAAGGAGATAAAAATGAGAAGTAGGGTACAAGTGGTAAAGATTATTTTTTTCATAAAGTAGCAGACGAGTATATTATTGTGGAGGTTTGTTATACGAAGTTAATCAATTAAAATTTCCTTACTTTGCGGTTCGTAAAATGAAGTACACACACATTTTTTTTGACCTCGATCACACCCTGTGGGATTTTGAAAAAAACTCAGAGGAAGCCATGGGCGATGCTTTTCTTGAATTAAAAATTCAGGATTTTTTGCAGGTAGATTACGCCACGTTTAATAATTCGTACAAAAAAATTAATCAAAAATACTGGGAGCGGTTCCGAAAAGGATTTATCTCGCGCAGTGATTTGCGATGGAAAAGAATGCAATCTGCTTTTCTTGAATTTAAAAAAAATGATGACGTGCTGGCGGCAAAATTGGGCGAAGTATATCTAGAAAATTTGCCAACTAAAATTCATTTATTTCCGCATGCATTGGAGGTGCTTACTTATTGTAAAAATAAAAACTATGAGATGCATTTAATCACAAATGGTTTTGAAGATACGCAGGTAAAAAAAATTACGAATGCGGGCATCGCCGATTTTTTTGATGTAATGATAAGTAGTGAAATAGCGCTTTGCTCAAAACCAAATCCAAAGATTTTTGAATACGCCATGCAGCGCACCAATACCACCGCCGATAAAAGTATTATGATTGGCGACCATTTTGATGTTGACATTGCTGGCGCGCGAGATGTGGGTATGGATCAAGTATATTTCAACCCCGAAAAAAGAACAAATAATGATGGCACAGCCACGCATGAAATTTCATGTTTGAGCGAGCTGTACGAAATTTTATAATCAAAAAAAATGCAAGTAGAACAAACAAAATTGAACGGATGTTTTTTGATAAAGCCAAGTGTTTTTGAAGATAGCCGAGGGTATTTTTATGAGAGTTTCAATCAGCAAAAATTTGAAGCTGCGCTGGGTATTTCTATAGACTTTGTGCAAGACAACCGAGCAAAATCTGACTACGGTGTGCTGCGCGGGTTGCATTTTCAAAAAGATGATTTTGCACAGGCTAAATTAGTGAGCATAGTGCGCGGCAGTGTATTGGATGTAGTGGTAGATATTCGTGAACATTCGGCTACCTATTTGCAGTCATACTCCGTAGAGCTGAGTGATGAAAATCATTGGCAATTATTTGTGCCCCGGGGTTTTGCGCACGGATATTCCGTGCTGGCCAACAATACAATTTTCACTTATAAATGCGATAATTTTTACAACAAAGAAAGTGAAGGCGGCATTTTTTACGCCGATGACAAACTAGGAATTGATTGGAAAATACCGAAAGAAAAAATGATTATTTCGGACAAAGACTTAGTCTTGGATAGACTCTAATTCTTTGTTCAAAATTTCATTCATTTCTTTCGCTTTATTAAAAATCATAAAGTGATTGCCGCCTTTTATTATATGGTGGGCTCTTACAAAACTACTTTGCAAAAGCAAATCACTATCGCCGTGAATATGTGTAACTGGGCAAGCAATTTCCGTATTTTTCCAACGGCTAATGGCGCGCATACTCCAGCTAAGATAATCGTCATCAATATTGTCAATAAAATCTTCGGCTATCTTTTTTTCTTCGGCAGTTTCGGTGCCCAAAAAATTATAAACGAGCGGTTTGCTACTTTTAATAAGTGAATTGGGCAATAACGAATCCAAGCCTAAAGCCCCCGCCATTTTTATCTGTGGCGGCAGTTCATTTTTTGTTTTGCATGAAGAAATCAGAAAGATTTTTTTTACCGGTTTTAGCTTCGCAATTTCCATGGCCACCATGCCGCCAAAAGATAAGCCAATAATAATGGGATCCTCGCCCGTTACGTATTCTGCCATGCGTTTGGCATAGTCGGCAATGCTTTCGCGGCGCTGTAATACGGGTAGCCATTCAATGTAAGCGGCGTCATATTTTTTTACAAAATCTAATTTGCTAAACGCGCGATGATCGGCACCGAGGCCGCTGATGTAGTATATGTTCATTTTTATTTAAGTGATAGGGGATAAGTGATAGTTGATAGTGATTTGATTATTTTTTTTAAGTTTGCTTTGGTTGTTTTTACAATAGCAATTAATATTTTTAGTACTTCTTCTGCATCCTAATTTAAAGATTCAAACTCTTTTTTTTGTATGAATTCAGTTTCGACAAGAAGTTCTAACCAATAAATAGTTTCATTGGCTTCTTTAAGTGCAACGTTGACTTTATTTAAAAAGTCCGCTTTGCTTTGGGCCTGTTCCGCTTCGCGTAATAAAGCACCAATACTAGTACCGCTGCGGAGTATTTGCTTGCTAAGTACATATTCTTCTTTATTCCCCGTTAAGTGCTGATACAAACGAATAATTCTAATAGCAAATTTTTTGCTCTTCTTTAAACTAACCCCTTCATTCATTTCACCATAACATTTTGTTTTATCCTAAGCAATATCATTTATCACTTATCACCTATCCCTTAATTTAGTCTTCCACAATATCTTCTTTACTTCGGCGGCTTTTTTTGCTATGCGTGCCGTACACAAGTTTGTCTTTGGTATTTTCTTTATAACCTTTTCGCTGTTGCAAAATATCAATACAAGTGTAAAGTGCATGAAGATACGAGCTTGGGTTGGCCACGTTTTTGCCTGCAATTTCAAATGCTGTGCCATGGTCGGGGCTAGTGCGCACCATAGATAAGCCTGCGGTGAAATTTACACCTTGATCAAGATCGAGCGTTTTGAATGGT
>JBBSPP010000060.1:0-10285 GCA_038258625.1 Chitinophagales bacterium | reverse complement strand
CGGGTATTCTGAAACTGTATATTTTTTGGATCCATAGTGGGCTTACGAAGGTAGTATTTTAAATTTATTGTTGTTCTGGATTATATGCTTCCAATCTGAAATTTTTAGAAAAATATCGCAATCCTTAGTATGATATTTTCGAAATTTATCTCATCATTAAATTTTACAAAGTCTGGATTCTGACAGTCCGCTTTTGAGATTCAATTTTCATCGAAGCTACGAAAGAAAAAATGTGGCTTTTTAAAACTTTAATTTTTTCTTTTCTAAGACATTTTTTTAAAAAGATATATCAGTAAATCAACCGTTTTTATTTTTAAAGGAACAATAAGTCACGATTTCGTTTTTAATAAATTTTTTATTTTAAAGAATTTTTTCGTCCAGATTGAGCAATAAAATTTCACTTAAAAACTATTCACCACAACCCTTTCGCATTTCGGCAATAACTAATTACTTTTATTGCCAATTATGGGCTTAGATAAAAATCAGATTGCACAACGAATTGCCATGGAACTTGAAGACGGCTACTACGTAAATCTTGGTATTGGGATTCCTACCTTGGTGGCCAACTATATACCCGAGGGTATGGAGGTGGTGCTACAAAGCGAAAACGGATTGCTGGGCATGGGGCCATTTCCCATGGCTGGCCAAGAGGACGCCGACTTAATAAACGCGGGCAAACAAACGATTACCACCGTAGCCGGTTCTGCATTTTTTGATAGCGCAATGAGTTTTGGCATGATACGCTCTGGTAAGGTTGATTTGACCGTACTTGGCGCCATGGAAGTTGCCCAAAATGGCGACATTGCTAACTGGAAAATACCTGGCAAAATGGTAAAGGGTATGGGTGGTGCCATGGACTTGGTGGCCAGTGCCAAAAATATTATAGTTGCCATGCAGCACACCGATCGTAGCGGTAACTCTAAACTTTTGCAGGAATGCACACTCCCCATCACAGGTCTGAAATGTGTACGGCAAATTGTTACCAATCTGGGTGTGTTTAATATTACAGAGCAAGGTTTTGAGTGTATTGAATATGCACCCGGTGTATCCCTCGATGAGATTAAAGATAGCACGGCTGGCAACCTCACTATTGCCGATAGTGTAAAAGAGATGACGTTTAAAAATAATTAAACCACGCCAAAAAAAAATATTTACTTTCGGCAATACATTTTTATTTACCCTAACTTCGTGTTTCATTTTTAAACAAGTAAATGCGTCCTAGAAAGAGGAATTTCAAACCACGCCGCCGAGGCCCCGAACACCGAATTAATAAACTAATCACCGCTCAGGAAGTGAGGTTGGTTGGTGAAAATGTAGAACAGGGCGTTTTCCCTACATCTCGAGCCATTGAGCTTGCCGAAGAGCAAGGGGTGGACTTAGTAGAAATTTCGCCAAATGCATCTCCGCCTGTATGTAGAGTTGTTGATTACAACAAATTTCTGTACGAAAAAAAGAAGAAGGATAAAGAGATTAAGGCAAAAGCTGCTAAGACCGATTTAAAAGAAATTCGATTTGGCCCGAACACTGATGACCATGATTTTGAATTTAAAACGCGCCACGCTTTTAAATTTTTAGAAGAAGGTAACAAAGTAAAGGCCTACGTGCAGTTTAGAGGGCGAGCGATTGTGTTTAAAGATCGAGGCGAATTAATACTTTTAAAATTTGCCGAGCGTTTAAAAGAAGTAGGTGACCTTGAGCACATGCCCAAACTGGAAGGCAAACGAATGCACGCCATTTTTGTGCCTAAGAAAAAGAAGTAATGTTTCTTTTTTGCTAAAAAATTGATGGTTTTTTTAACAAAAATCTTTCAATCATTGATAATAGAAGAATGGATTATTCTTCTATCAAATTTCTAAAAATTGATTTACGTTTTTTATCTTCTTCAATTACATTGAATAATCTTTCTGTGTTTGTCTTTTATTCAAAAAGCACAGCACTTCTTGCACAAAAATATATTCTTGCTAAGACATTTTCAAAATTCCTTTATTTTCTCCTAGGTGAATAATTAAGCGCTCAAAATTATTGATTACTCTTTCAAAATAACTTTAGATATGCTTTTGAAAATCGGAAAAATTGGCGATTTGCATGATTACTTATTGATGTTCAATGTTTTGAACGCCAATGTTTCTTTACAAAATCCATTCGATTAACCGAAAAGAAAAAGGAGTATGCTTCAATATTCTAAAAGAATGGCTCGCACCACAACTACAACAAACGCCTTTTGTAATAATATTTTAAACTACCAAACCTTCAACCCAAACTTTTCAGCCCATTCGGTCGCTTTATCATAACCCGCATCCGTATGCCGCAGCACGCCCATAGCCGGATCATTATACAAAACTCTCGACAATCTTTTATCAGCATCTTCGGTACCATCGGCGACAATCACCATCCCCGCGTGTAATGAATACCCCATACCTACGCCACCACCATGATGAAAACTGACCCAACTGGCGCCGCCCGCTACATTTATTAATGCATTCAAAATTGGCCAATCGGCTATCGCATCGCTACCATCTTTCATGGCTTCAGTTTCACGATTGGGCGAGGCTACCGAGCCACAATCCAAATGATCGCGGCCAATTACTATTGGTGCTTTAAGCTCGCCATTGCGCACCATTTCATTAAATTTTAATCCTGCTTTTTCGCGCTCGCCCATTCCTAACCAACAAATCCTTGCTGGCAATCCTTGAAAAGCAATTTTCTCTTTTGCCATTTCTAACCAACGAAGTAATCCTGCATTTTCAGGGAATAATTCTTTAAGGGCTTCATCTGTTTTATAAATATCCTCTGGATCGCCGCTGAGAGCTACCCAACGGAATGGGCCTTTACCCTCACAAAAAAGTGGCCGAATATAAGCAGGTACAAAACCCGGAAAATCAAATGCATTTTCTACACCACGTTTATCTTTTGCCTGACCGCGTAAATTATTGCCATAGTCAAAAGTGATGGCACCGCGTTTTTGTAATTCTAGCATTAGTTTTATATGATGTGCCATCGTATCCAGCGATAATTTTTCATACTCATGCGGATTATTTTCTCGCAAAATATTGGCTTCTTCCACACTCAAATCTTCGGGGTAATACCCTATCAATTCATCATGCGCCGAGGTTTGATCGGTCAACGTATCGGGCGTAATATTTCGTTCAATCAGTCTTTCTAATAAATCTACTGCATTGCAAACTACACCAATTGAAACCGCCTCACCATTTTCTTTTGCTTTTAACGATGCATCAATTGCTTCATCAATATCATGAAACATTTTGTCAACGTATCTAGTATCAACTCTTTTTTGAATGCGCCACTCTTCCACTTCGGCGGCTAGGCAAACGCCTTCGTTCATGGTGATGGCCAATGGTTGCGCGCCGCCCATCCCGCCGAGGCCAGCTGTAACATTTAGTGTACCTTTTAGGCTACCATTAAAATGTTTATCTGCAATGGCTAGGTAGGTTTCGTACGTTCCTTGCACGATTCCTTGGCTACCAATGTAAATCCACGAACCTGCCGTCATTTGGCCGTACATCATTAGTCCTTTTGCATCAAGTTCTCTAAACGTTTCCCAATTTGCCCAATTGCCCACAAGGTTACTATTGGCAATTAGCACGCGCGGCGCATCTTTATGACTACGCAAAATACCTACAGGTTTTCCGCTTTGTACCAGCAAGGTTTGGTCTTCTTCAAGCTCTTTTAAAATCTCTAATATTTTTTCAAACGAAGGCCAATTGCGAGCGGCTTTTCCCAGTCCGCCATACACAATTAATTCATCCGGGCGCTCGGCCACGTCGGGGTCGAGGTTGTTTTGTATCATGCGGTACACGGCTTCGGTAATCCAATTTTTACAATTTAATTTGGTGCCATGTTGGGCGCGTACTTCTCGGGCTTGGTTTGTCATAGGGTGCGAAAATAAATTAAAACTTTCAAGCAATTCTAAACACTGCCGCGAAACCCAAATTTCCTTTAACTATTTTTTGGCCAGCACCAATTGTTAAGTAAAATAATAAAAAGAAATTTCAATCGTTCTTTGTAAAATAATTTAACTGAATATGAAAAAAACAATCTTAGTGGCAAGCGCAATATTATTGGGCTTTTTACAACTAAATGCACAGGATTTAGACAATCAAATTTTACTAAGCCTTCAACGTCCTATAGACAATTCAGCTCTTATCCAAAAATACAATAATGGCCCGAATTTTAATCTGACATTTATTCAATCGAATAAGCCAAATCAGGCTTGGCGCTTGGGGCTTGGTATTCGTTCTGCCGAGGTGAATCGTAGCGAATTTAGCCAGTATATAATGAATGATACACTTTTTAGCCCTGTGCTAAGTAGTTTGGCTTATACACCATTTCTTTTTGTGGGTCATGAGGCAAGAAAATATTTGCATAAAGATGTTTTCCTTTTTACAGCATTAGATTTGGGACTCGGTGCTGGTGGCTCAAGAGTAAGCAGTTATACAAAGAAAGAATCTGTTTCGACCGGAGAAAATTACGGCACATGGATAGAAAGGGGCGTGACCCAAGGAGAATTTAGTTTATATAGTTTTGCCCGTCCACAAATAGGTGGCCGTATAGCTTGGGGCAATTTTTTGGCGAGCTACACACTAGGCGTCTCCATGGAAATTTTAAGTGACTTTGGCTCACTGGATGTGAATACTTCTTTGAAACATGAGTTTGGAATAGGTTTTAGATTTAATAGAAAAGAAGATGCTAAAAGAAAATTTTTAATGTTCAAGTACTAAAAAAAATTTCACTGCTTTATCAGAGCAGTTTGCCAATATAAATTTACAACCCAAAAAATTTAAGACTATTAGCCGAGGTAATCTCGGCTATTTTTTTTACAGGAATATCTTTTTCTATGGCCAAAAACTCAGCAATGTTTCTGATATAAGCCGGTTCATTTCGCTTACCTCTAAAAGGAGTTGGTGCCAAGTAAGGCGCATCAGTTTCCAACATAATTTTCTCTAACGCAATATTTTTTATGGCAGCCGCCACGCCCGAATTTTTGAATGTCACCACGCCGCCAATACCCAAATAAAAACCAAGTTCTTCGGTAATAATTTTCGCTTGTTTTTCATTTCCACTGAAACAATGAAATACGCCGCGCAACCCTTTTGCTACATTTTCCAAAACAATTTCAATCGTCTCGTCAATCGAATCGCGCGTGTGTAATACAATCGGCACATCATAATGCAAGGCCCAATCCATCTGTCGGCGCAAAGCGATTTCTTGCTCTTTTACATAAGTTTTATCCCAATAAAAATCAAGCCCTATTTCGCCAATAGCGAGGAACGGTCGCAACGACATCCATTTTTCTACAATGGCTAATTCTTCTTTATAATTTTCTTTTACGTAGCACGGATGCAAGCCCATCATACTTAGGCAAACACCTGGAAAACTATCCTCCACCGCAAGCATAGCATCAATCGTTGTACTATCGCAGTTGGGCATAAAGATTGTTTCAATACCGTTTGATTGTGCAGCCCGAACAACTTCATCAATATCGTTGGCAAATTTTTCGTCATACAAATGACAGTGTGAATCTATGAGCATATTAATTAGTGGAGAGTTGAAAAGTGAAAGTTGATAGCGTATGTTTTTTGGTATATTCTTTTGAGCTTAATTATATGATTTTTAAAAATCATAAACCATTTAAAGTTTACAAACGTAAGGCTTTCATTTCCCACTGCTGCGCTTGGCAAAATTCTAAAAAACGAGGCAATGCAAATTCTAATCTATCATACGCTTTTTCACTGTCATGAAAAACAATGATGCTGCCCGCCTTGGTATGGTTGGTTACATTTTTCAAACAATCTTGCGGAGTGAGTTCGGTATCAAAATCACCACTCAGCACATCCCACATTATAATATGTGTATCGGGCATCATTTTTTTTATACCAATGCCTTGCTTATAGGTTATGCGCCCATACGGCGGCCTAAACAAATTGCTTTTTATTTTTTTTGCCGCTGTCAAAATATCTCGGAAATATAATGCGTTATCCGTACTCCAACCATTTTTATGATTCTGCGTATGATTGCCCACCGCGTGCCCTTCGTCCAAAATTTGCTGATACACCTCGGGGTACTTTTCTACATTTTTACCAATGCAAAAAAAGGTGGCTTTGGCACTAGCCTTCTTTAATAAATTTAAAACAAACGGAGTAATGCGTGGATGTGGGCCATCATCAAATGTTAGAAATACATCGTGGGGCGCATCATCAATATTCCACACACCTTGATTGTAGGCTGCTTTTAAAATTCGGGGTGTTTTTACTAAATAATTTCTCATTACGTAGGGCGCTGTTTTTGCTACATTTTTGCGCAACAAAAACGGACGCGAACAAATATAATTATCTCCCTCTTAGAACTTGCTAAAGAAATGACAAGTATTTTCGCGCCCTATGAATCAAGAAATCAGAGTCCGATTTGCGCCTAGCCCAACGGGCGGGCTGCATATTGGTGGCGTACGCACAGCTTTATTTTCATATCTTTTTGCCAAAAAAAATAACGGCACTTTCATTCTCCGTATCGAGGATACGGATCAAACACGCTTTGTAAAAGGTGCGGAAGATTACATTGTAGAATCGCTAAAGTGGTGCGGCATCGAAGCCGAGGAAAGCCCACAAAACGGCGGCCCGTATGCACCCTACCGCCAAAGCGAACGCAAAGCAGATTACCGGAAATACGCAGAGAAGCTTGTAGAAAATGGTTTTGCATACTACGCATTTGATACTACTGATGAACTTACAACCATGCGCGAGGAATTCAAATCGACCGATAATCCGAGTCCTCAATACGATAAATCTACTCGCAATAAAATGAAAAATTCGCTAACAATTAGCGAGGCCGAAACGAAAGAATTATTAGACAAAAATACACCGCACGTCATCAGAATAAAAGTACCTGCAGACGAACAAATAAAATTTACCGACATTATTCGCGGTGATATTGAAAACGACAGCAACTTACTCGATGACAAAGTTTTATTAAAAGCGGACGGTATGCCAACTTATCATTTGGCAGTTGTGGTGGATGATTATCTGATGAAAATTTCGCATGTTTTTCGGGGTGAAGAATGGTTGCCGAGTGCGCCTATTCATGTATTGCTTTGGCGCTATTTAGGTTGGGAAAACTTGGCACCAGCTTGGGCACATCTACCACTAATACTAAAACCCGATGGCAATGGCAAACTAAGCAAACGCGATGGCGAACGCCTTGGTTTCCCTGTGTTTCCAATTGCTTGGCAGGATAATATTGGCTTCCGAGAATTAGGTTTTCTACCCGAAGCATTTGTAAATATGCTGGCCGCATTGGGTTGGAACGATGGTACGGACGAAGAATTTTTTAGCATGAAAGATTTGCTGGAAAAATTTGATGTAAAAAGAATAAACAAGGCGGGTGCAAAATTTAATTTTGAAAAAGCACTTTGGTTCAATGCCGAGTACATAAAAAAAATGAGCGTGGATGAATTGCTCCCTTTTATAAAACCCGAACTTAAAAAAGCCAACCTTGGTGCCCCGGACGAAGAACTAAAAAAGGTTTTGGCTTTGGTGCAAGACCGCATCAATTTACTACCCGATGCCGTCGCAGAAATGGAATACTTTTTCAGAAAACCAGCCGAAGTTGACACCGAATTTCTACAATCAAAATGGAGCGACCAGCATAATGATTTTTATAAAAGTTTGATTGAAAAATGGCAAAATACAAATTGGTTCAAAGAAGATTTAGAAAATTCATTCAAAGAATTGGCTGCCGAAAAAGATGTAAAACTGGGAGCCGTAATGTTGCCGTTCAGAATCATGTTGGTGGGTGGAAAATTTGGCCCCAATGTTTTTAGCATTGCCGAGCAACTAGGATTAGCCGAAGTGTCGCAGCGCATTGTTTATTTTTAAAAATTTACACGTTGAAAAAAGGAATGTGTATTTGCAAGATGCGAAAAGACATTCCTTTTTTTTGGCAATAAGGTAGTTTCTTTGTGCAATGCAGCGGCTTGTACTATTCCTCATTTTTATTTTTTCTACTCAGGTTGGTTTTTCGCAGGCATATACGGTCGTTGGCTTTTACAATCTCGAAAATCTTTTTGACACACTGAATGACAGCACAAAAAACGATGATGATTTTACGCCCAACGGCTCGTACGCCAATACCGAAGAAGTTTTTAGAAAAAAATTAAGCAACATTGCTGATGTAATTTCTCAGCTTGGCATAGAAAAAAACGAAGACGGCCCTGCCCTACTCGGCGTGGCCGAAGTTGAAAATTATTATGTGCTGCAAGAGTTGGTGAAGCAAAAAAAAATTGCAAAGCGAAATTATAAAATCGTTCACTTCGATTCGCCCGACTATCGAGGGATTGATGTTGCGCTATTGTACAACCCAACCTATTTCAAATTATTGGAGGCGCGCGCGTTATATGTTTCGCTAGCGGCGGCGGGCAGTACCTTCCCCACGCGCGATATTTTGTATGTAAAAGGAAATTTGAAAGGTGAGCCAATACATGTATTTGTAAATCATTGGCCGTCTCGCCGAGGGGGCGAAGCAGCGAGCAGTGAGAAACGAAAACTAGCCGCAGGTGTTTGTAAAAAAATGATTGATTCGCTCCGAAAAGATGAACCCAACATCAAAACAATTGTAATGGGAGATTTGAATGACGACCCCATCAACCAATCTGTAACCGAGGTGCTGAAAGCCACAGGAAATCGAAAAAAAGCATCCATCAACAATATGTATAATCCTTGGCTATCTTTTTACAAACAAGGCATTGGCACCATAGCTTGGCAAGATACTTGGGGGCTTTTTGACCAAATAATTTTGAGCTATGCCTGGGTAAATAAAAAATCTAGCGGCCTACATTTTTCCTCTGCCGAAGTTTTTAATCGCTCTTTTTTAATTGAAAAAAGTGGCCGCTACAAAGGCTATCCCAAACGCAGTTTTAGCTGGGGCGTGTGGAACGATGGCTATAGCGATCACTTCCCTACTTTAATTTATTTACGATAAATTTCGTTTTATAATCTTAGAAAGCATCCCCAACATTCCCCGTCTATTTGAACGTAAATTTGCGCGCAATGAAAATAGGAATTGTTTGTTACCCTACCTACGGAGGGAGTGGAGTATTGGCTACAGAACTAGGAAAAGCACTTGCTGATAAAGGGCATTGCGTACATTTTATAACTTACCAACAACCGGTGCGGTTAGATACTTTTAATCCTAATATTTTTTACCATGAGGTATCTGTACCAACTTATCCGTTGTTCGATTTTCCGCCTTACGAAATCGCGCTGGCTAGCACAATGGTTGATGTTATTATAAATAAAGAGTTGGATTTACTGCACGTACACTACGCCATTCCGCACGCCTCGGCGGCATACATGGCGCAGCAAATTGTAAAAACAAAAGGCATCGATATTCCTTTTATCACCACCTTGCACGGCACGGACATTACACTAGTTGGTCGTGATAAAACGTACGAGCCTGTAGTAACTTTTTCTATGAATGCATCGAATGCAATTACAGCAGTTTCTGAAAATTTGAAAGATGAAACGCTTAAACATTTTGACATTACACAAGAAATCCATGTGATAAATAATTTTGTTGATATTAAGCGTTTTCAATATTCTGATAAAGAACATTTCAAAAAAATTATTGCACCGAATGGCGAAAAAGTTCTTGCCCACGTTTCTAATTTTAGAAAAGTAAAACGGGTACAGGATGCAATAAAAGCATTTTCTATTATTCGCGAAAAAGTGCCGTGTAAAATGCTCATGATTGGCGATGGTCCGGAGCGCCCTGCCATGGAGCAGCTTTGCCGCGAGCTAGGCACCTGTGGTGATATTAGTTTTTTGGGTAAGCAAGAAAAAATGGAAGAGCTCCTCAGCATTGCCGACTTGTTTATGTTGCCCAGCGAGTACGAAAGTTTTGGACTGGCAGCTTTGGAAGCTATGGCGTGCCGTGTGCCAGTAATATCATCCAACGCTGGCGGTATTCCCGAAATTAATATTCATGGAAAAACAGGCTACCTGGCTGATGTTGGTGATGTAGAATCACTAGCAAAATTTTCATTAGAGCTTTTGCAAAATGCAGAAAAACTAGAGGAGTTTAAAGAAAATGCAATCGCGCAGGCGAATGAATTTGCGATAGAAAATATTATACCGCAGTACGAAAAATTGTACGAAAGTGTATTACAGAAAAATATGGTTAGTCAGTAAGTTCATCTTTGGCCACATTTTTTTTACCCTTGCCAAACGAAAAATATTGCTGAGTAAAATAGCTATAGATAACGACTAATGCAATG
>JBBSPP010000059.1:0-10462 GCA_038258625.1 Chitinophagales bacterium | reverse complement strand
CTCCTTATTGGCTAAATTTTCTGGCGCAGTGGCTGTTTTATTATTGCTGGCAATTACTTCACTTGCGTTATTGTTGAGCGCACTGTTGCTGTTTGATGCCAATGCTGTCCTGCGCTCAGCATCTTTTTCTTGTTGGTTACTAAGTTCTACAAAACGTGGATTAACTACTGTGCGCTGCTTTTGTTGTACCATTCCATACTGAAATGTATCGGCCACATAAACTTTTTCACCGTTCCTATTTTTATTAATTTTATTGCTTACCTCGGTTACCATTACGGTGTCAGAATAATTTTCAGTGATTGTAGGTGCAATGTTTTTTTGATTTGTAGAATTAATCTTAACTGGTTTAATGGTGTTATTTTTTGCCAAGGTTTTGGAATCAATATTATTTGATTTTTTTGATAAAGCTGTTGGCTTATTATTCTTTATATTCTCGACCTTATTTGTTGGAGGGTTAAGTTTCTTACTACTTTTCGAGCTATTTGTTGCCACTAATTGGTCTTCCTCTTTTGCATTCTTCGAAGGTAAATTTTTTAAAGAAGCGTTTTCGGCTTTTGAAATAATATTATTAGAGGCTTGGTTTGGTCTGGAATTATAAGAATTGTCAGCACGAACGGCTGCTAATTTACTTTTGAGTTGGTTTTGTTTGTTGGTTTCTAGGTTGTCTAAGTCAATATTTTTGTTGGATGAGTTATTTGCGAGTATTACATCTGCTGACTTCATATCGACTTTTTGTGATGGTGCGTTATTTGGATTTGTAGTTGCTACGGCGGCATCGTTTTGTACTGTTTTATTTTTGCCGGGCGATGTGGCCAATTTAGCCGTCGATGGTTGCGACTGATTTATGAAATGATGGTAACCACTAATAACGGCAGTACTGCATACCACGAAGGCTAAAAGTAAAAGAAACCAAGGCTTTCTTTTTTTCTTTTCCTCTTCTTGATAGGGATTTTTGCCATCGAGCATGCGCTCCATGTTGGCCCAAGCTCCCAAATTGTGGGGCTCTTCACCGAGGGCAATTTTTTGTCGAACTAGTTCGTCTAATGATATTTTGTTTCTCATTGTAAAAAATTATTTATTCTATCAATCGCTACCGAGATTTTATTTGTTCTTTCAATATTTTTCTTCCTTCGTGTACATGCCATTTGCTAGTACCTTCACTTATTTCCAATTTTTCTCCAATTTCTTTGTGGGAAAAACCTTCGATTATGTACATATTAAATACAGCACGAGTATGGTCCGGTAGGGCCTGGATAAGTTGCATAATATCGTCATACTGCATTTTATCTATGGCTAGGTCTGATACTGCTTGTTCTTTTTCTTCAAAAACCACCTTCTCTCGATATTTAGTAGTGGCTCTTACAAAATCAAATATGGAGTGATAAATAATTCTGCGCACCCAACCTTCAAAAGAGCCTTTATGTCCATAAGAATCTATTTTCTGAAAAACTTTTAAAAATCCATTATTTAGAATTTCTTCTGCTAAATGGTATTGATGATAGTTTGTATACCGCTTTACCATACTCATCATTTTGGGGTAGAAATGCTTGTACAGCCGCTCCTGCGCTGTACGCTCTTGCTTCATACAGCCTTCTATTAGGCTCTGAATGAATACTTCTTTTGTTGTTTCTATTTGACTCAAAATAGCTGTCAATTCTAATTCCCTTAATTCTGTTACAAGACGGACTATGGTGCAGAAAGGTTGGGTGAAGATAAATAAAAAAAGAAAACCACCCAGATTTGGGTGGTTTTGCTATTCATTTTAATTAAAAATTAATTTATTCTATAACCAATTTGCCATGAGCAACTTTACCTTCTGATTTTACAGAGTACATATAAATACCTTTAGCAGTATTTTTAAGATCGATAGATTTTACCGAGCTAGTAGAAGTAAAGCTCTCAGAATAAATTGTTTTACCTGACAAATCAAGAACAGTTACACTGATTTCTTTGTTTGATAAAGCGTTATCAAGAGAAAGATTTACGATGCCGTTAGTTGGGTTAGGATATACTTTAACACCTTCCAATTTAGAAAAATCTTTTACGCCAACTGGACCACAACTAGCACAGGTAACATCAAAATCAATAAAGTGATAATCAAAGAATGGATTGTTGTAGTAAACCGATGGAATGAAAAGATTACCCCAGCCACTAGTATCAGTATTTACAAGTGATGAAAAGTTCATATCAATTGGTTGATAAAGACGTCTTGCAGAACCACCATCTTCAACAAATGAAGGAAACGTAACGTGGTTGAAATTAACTACTCCTGTTGATGAAGTGATAGTATCCACCAAAGGAATCCAAGTATCGCCTGATTTGAAAGAGTAAGTTACGCCTACTTGATGACCAGCAGGAATACTACGGTTTGGAGCAAGAGTAATGAAATTCCAACCAGAGGAAAGGGTATCATTCTCTGTAGCCACTGTCAAAGGAATTTTATATTCTGTAGATCGAGCACTAAGAATACCATTTTTTGTAAAATCATAGTACGGAGTAGCAATATACATGCTATCAATAAACCAATTAGTTTTTATGAATGGTTGATTTTCATAAAAGTACACAATATCAGTACCTGTAGTATTACCAGATGCATCATTTGTAATGCTCACAATCATAGTGTCAACTACGGCTGTTTTGGTAGGATTACGATTATAAACAAATCTTACAGTTACACTATCCAAAGTGTATGCATTACCATCTCCTATTTCAATTTCGCCAACATAACTAGCATTATTATAAATAGGTGCAGTAGGATCAAATACCTGACCAGCACTTTTGATAAAAGGAAAACCAGTTGTAGTGCCGAAATATGCTGCAATAGTAGAATCTTGCCACATGAAAGATCGCATTTGGTCAAAAAGGTCACCGTTTAAGTTTCCGATTGCGTCAAGGTATAAGTAGTTACGGCTACCACCTCTAGTTTTGCCATTGGTACGTTTCGCTCTTTTTTCAGCCAAAACTGGAGCAAGTGTGCGACCATCATTAATGTTAGTAATTGTTTTTTCTATATCTACAGATGGTCTCGTGTTCTGAGCATTCATAAATAAAGGGAGGCACATAATGCCCATCATTGCTAGTAAAATCTTTTTCATTATTATTATATTTTTAAATTTATAGAGTAAATGTAGCAACCCTTTAATAAATAACAAAAAAAATATTCATACTATTTGCACCCACGCTTACATTTGTTTAAATTTTGACTATTTGATGATAAACTTTGAGAATACCGCCAATGCTTTTGAGTACCGCACGCAGTACCAGCTTAAAAAAGCAAGTTTTTTGTTTAAAGTAATGGCCAATCCTACGCTTACAAATATCGGCGCATGGTTTACGCCCAAATTGTTAGGAATTGGTTTTGTACGTAATATTATTAAAAATACGATTTACGAACAGTTTTGCGGAGGTACTAATATTACCGAAGCCACCCATACGGCCAATTTGCTTAACAAATTTGATGTGGATTCTCTGCTCGATTATGGCGTTGAGGGCAAAACCACCGAAGCAGAATTTGACGAAGCCAAGGAGGAATTTATCAAAACTATCGAATTTGCCGGCCAGAAAGATTTTATTTCATTCATTAGTATTAAGCTTACTGCTTTTTTCAGGAATGGACTTTTGGAAAAAATGAACGAAGGGCAAAAATTGACCCCCGAAGAAGAAGCCGAAAAAATGAAAGCAGTGAATAGACTTCTAGCAATTTGTGAGGCAGGCGCAAAACACAATACATCCATTTTAATCGATGCCGAAGAAAGTTGGATTCAAGAGCCAGTTGATGAACTAGCTACTCAAATGATGCAACGGTTTAATAAAACCGAAGCCGTAGTTTATAATACATTTCAATTATATAGGCATGACCGCTTAGCTTTTTTGGAAAAAAATATAGAACACGCCAAGCAGCATTCATATATACTTGGTGCCAAAATTGTGCGTGGCGCTTACATGGAAAAGGAGCGCGAGCGAGCCGAAAAAATGAATTACGAAAGCCCCATACAACCCAACAAAATAAGTACAGATCGGGATTATGATTTGGCCCTAGAACTTTGCCTTAATAATATTGACTGCACGGCGGTATTTATAGGTACGCACAACGAAAAAAGCAGCCTGCTCGCCACCAAAATTATGGCCGATAAAAATATTGCTACCAACGATAAGCGAATCACCTTTTCGCAGCTATACGGCATGAGCGATAACATTTCGTTCAACCTTGCCAAGGCGAATTATAACGTGTGTAAGTATATGCCGTATGGTCCCGTGCGCGATGTGATTCCTTACCTCTTGCGTAGGGCCAAGGAAAATACAAGTGTGGCGGGGCAAACATCGCGCGAGTTAGATTTAATACAAAAAGAATTGAAGCGGCGAAAAACGATGCAGTGGTAATTTTTTTTAATAAGGAATTAGACCACAATAACCTAAAAACCCCCATAAGCGCACTACCCAAAAAACTAAACCCCATAAACTTTATAAACCTTATAAACCATTATTACATTTGCGACCCGACAGCAAGAATGCTGTTTTTTCAAAAAAATAAAAAGTACAAAAACATATGAACTTACACGAATATCAGGCCAAAGAACTTTTAAAAAGATACGACGTACCAGTGCAAAACGGCATAGCCTGCATAACGGTTGACGAAGCCGTAGCAGCATATAAAGAAATTGCCGAACGAACCGGAACAAAATTTGTAGTAATAAAAGCACAAATTCACGCAGGTGGTCGCGGAAAAGGAACATACAAAGAAGCGCCCGAACAGCACGGCGTAATTGTGGTAAAAAGCGAAGACCAAGCCAAGGAAGTAGCCACCAATATGCTAGGCAATACATTAGTTACTATCCAAACGGGCGAAGCTGGTAAAGTAGTAAACAAAATTTTCTTGGGAGAAGATATGTATGGCGATGGCCCAAGCGAGCGCAAAGAATTTTACTTATCTATACTTTTAGACAGAGCCAAAAAACAAAACGTAATCATGTACAGCACCGAAGGCGGCATGGACATTGAAGACGTGGCGCACAACACCCCCGAATTAATTTACAAAGAATGGATCAAACCCGGCGGTCAGCTTCAAGGTTTCCAAGCACGCAACATTGCTTTTAACCTTGGCCTAGAAGGAACAGCACTTAAAAACTGTGTAAAATTTGTAACAAAATTATACGATGCCTACGTTGGTCTTGATGGCGAAATGTTAGAAATAAATCCGCTTTTCAAAAGTGCGAACGATGAAATAATTGCTGTAGATTGTAAATTCAGCATCGAAGGAAACGGATTAATTCATCACAAAGATATAGCCGAACTACGCGACAAAAGCGAAGAAGACCCAGCCGAAGTAGAAGCCGACGAGCACGGCCTAAGCTATGTAAAACTTGACGGAAACGTAGGCTGTATGGTAAACGGTGCAGGACTAGCCATGGCTACCATGGATATGATTAAATTAAACGGTGGAGATCCTGCAAACTTCCTCGACGTAGGCGGTAGTGCAAACGCCCAAACAGTAGAAGCAGGTTTTAGAATCATACTAAAAGACCCTAACGTAAAAGCAATCCTAATAAATATTTTCGGCGGCATTGTTCGTTGCGACCGTGTAGCCCAAGGCGTAATTGATGCCTACAAATCCATTGGCGAAATTAACGTACCCGTAATCGTACGCCTACAAGGCACCAATGCCGAAGAAGCAAAAAAACTAATTGACGAAAGCGGATTGAAAGTGCAGAGTGCGGTATTACTTTCAGAAGCAGCTGACTTGGTGAATAAAGCAGTAGCTTAGTTAATTGAGAATTGATAATTGAAAATGCTCCTCGATTGAGGGGCATTTTTACATTATTCAAATCATTAGTTTTTTGCTTTGTTCTGACGGCAAGGCTTATACATCCGATGGCTTGTATTTGGCAGGAACTGTTTTGGGAATGGCTTCTGTGGTATTGGAGGTGTTTTCCGTGCTATTGGAGATGATTTCCGTCGGCGGAAAGGCTTTTTGATATTGGGTTTGGGGGGATTTTTGGGTATAATTGGATAAATTGCAAATACTTTTTAACAATTAACCTAATCCATTATTAAAAAAAAATCTAGTAATTCGTGACATATACATCGCCTCTTTAAATGCTCACCCTCTGTATATTTGAAATTATGAAAATAAAACTACTATTAATCATTGGGGTGCTTTTCACATCTTTAACCTCATTGGCTCAAGAAAAATCTGAGATTTTATCAAAATCCGATGATGGAACATATTCATTTGAGAAAGTATATGAAGTGGCAGGAAAAAGTAAAAGTGAAATTTTTGAGTCTATTAAATTGTGGGTAATTTCTAATATCAAATCGCAGTCAAACTCTAACTTTTTTGATGAAGAAAATAAAGATCTTATTTCGACTACCCCCAAATTTACAGTACCTGAAAATTCGACCGTAGAGTTTAAACTCAATATAGATGTAAAAGAAGGCAAATATAGGTTGCGCGCTAGTTCATTTATTCTCAGCTATTTTGGACTTTCAGATTTACCTCTGGGTAATTATGGCGATTATAAACCAACAAAAAAAATGAGAATGAATATTATCGAAGGTTTTGACGCAAGTTTTGTAAAATTATTAGCATCTATTGAAAATTCTACGGCTGATAAACAATCGGACTGGTGATAAGCCTGTTGTACCAAGTATAAGTAGCCAAGCCTTAGCGCAAGCTAATGTATCTAGTGAATTTTCAACTTCTTAAAAAGCACCGCTATCAAAAGCTTCCTGCTTTAGCTGGAGGAAAGCAATGCGAACCCTCCCAATTGGCTTTAGCCCAACCAAGGATTAGGCTGAAGCCAATTTCTGTATAAACCCAATACGGTGGCTAAAGCCACCGCCAATTCAAATTTGTATTTTATACATAGCCTTTTCGCTAACAATAGGCTAGGCGATTCCGCATAGAGCTAAGTCACTATTTTATACTCTGAAGTTGAAAAAAAACTTTCAACTTTCAACCACACTAAAGGATGGTAAACTTTCAACTTTCCACTTAAAAATAAATTACCTTAGCCATCCCATGAGCTTAAAAAACATAACAAAATTATTAGTAGCCAAGCGCAGCGAAATTGCCATCCGTATTTTCCGCGCAGCTACCGAATTACATATAAGAACGGTGGCAGTTTTTACACATGAAGACCGCTATTCGTTGCACCGTTATAAAGCAGATGAATCGTATCAAATTGGTCAAGATAATGATCCGCTAAAACCATATTTAGACATAGATGAAATTATCGGTTTGGCAAAAAGAATTGGTGCAGATGCCATTCACCCTGGCTACGGTTTTTTATCTGAGAATGTAAAATTTGCACAAGCTTGCAAGGATAATAATATTTTATTCATCGGCCCCGAGCCAGAAGTTATGATGGCACTCGGCGATAAAGTACGCGCCAAAGAAATAGCTATAAAAGCAAACGTACCAATTATTGAAGGGAACAAAGTGCCGCTAAGTTCAAACGAAATTGCGTTGCAAGAAGCAAAAAATATTGGCTATCCAGTAATGCTGAAAGCCGCGGCAGGCGGTGGCGGCAGAGGAATGCGTATCGTGCGTAACGATAAAGATTTGGTGGCATCTTTTACAGAAGCAAAAAGTGAAGCACTCAGCGCCTTCGGCGACGATACAATTTTCCTAGAAAAATATGTAGAAGATCCAAAGCATATCGAAGTGCAAATCATGGCGGATAACGCTGGCAATATTGTGCATTTATATGAGCGAGATTGTTCGTTGCAACGACGGTTTCAAAAAGTGATTGAAGTTGCTCCTTGTCAAACATTATCGCAGGAAACAAAAAATAAAATTTATGATTATGCCGTCAATCTATGCAAATCCGTAAACTATAATAATGTAGGTACAGTAGAATTTTTGGTAAGTAAAACAGAAGAGATTTTCTTCATAGAAGTAAATCCAAGAATACAAGTAGAGCATACAATTACCGAAGAAATTACGGGTATCGATATTGTGCGTTCGCAAATACAAATTGCCCGTGGCTACAAACTCGCCGACCCACAAATTTTTCTGCAAAGCCAAGACGATATAAAAATAAACGGCTTCGCCATTCAATGTAGAATCACCACCGAAGACCCAGAGAATAATTTCCGTCCAGATTTTGGTACCATACTAGCGTTTAGAAGTGCCGCAGGTTTTGGTATTCGTCTTGATGCGGGGAATGCTTTTACAGGTTCGGTTATCTCGCCATTTTTCGATTCTATGTTGGTAAAAGTTTCTGCATCGGGTAGAACGTTGAAAGGTGCGTGCGACAGAATGAAAAGAGCATTGAGCGAGTTTCGGGTGCGTGGTGTAAAAACAAATATTCAGTTTCTGGAAAATGTTGTTACCAACGAGTCGTTTCGCAATGGCGAAGTGACAGTTGGTTTTATGGAAAAACATCCGAGCCTTTTTGAATTTAAAAGACGAAAAGATAGAAGCACAAAAGCACTAAAATATATTGCCAACATAATTGTAAACGGCAACGAAGATGTAAAATTTGTTGACCCAAATAAAGTTTTTAATGAACCCAAAATTCCTGTCTTTGATAAATTTGGAGACTATCCAAAAGGCACAAAAGATTTACTGAACGAACTAGGCCGCGATAAATTTATTGACTGGGTAAAAACAAATAAACACATTCAATATACCGACACAACTTTCAGAGATGCGCACCAATCTTTGTTAGCAACGCGAGTAAGAAGTATTGATATGTTGGCGGTGGCAGAAGGCTTCGCCAAAAGTTTTCCAAACTTATTTTCTATGGAAGTTTGGGGCGGTGCCACCTTTGATGTTTGTATGCGTTTTCTGCACGAAAGCCCGTGGGTGCGTTTGCAAAAAATACGAGAAGCCATTCCAAATATTCTTACGCAAATGTTGATCCGTAGCAGCAACGCCGTGGGCTACACAGCCTACCCCGATAATTTGGTAGAAGAGTTTATAGAAAAATCGTGGGACACAGGCGTTGACGTTTTCAGAATTTTTGATTCGCTTAATTGGTACGACTCTATGGTGCCGAGCATCCGTGCCGTAAACGAACGCACGGGCGGAATTGCCGAAGCGTCAATTTGTTATACGGGCGATTTTTTAAATCCTGCTCAGACAAAATATACCCTTGATTATTATCTTGATTTAGCAAAAAAATTAGAGGATGCTGGCGCGCATATTTTGGCAATAAAAGATATGGCAGGTTTGTTAAAACCTGATAGCGCTTTTGAATTAATTACAGCATTAAAAAAATCTATTGACTTGCCAATCCATTTACATACCCACGATACGTCGGGTCTGCAAATTGCTACCTATGCAAAAGCTGTTGATGCCGGTGTAAATATTGTGGACGTTGCTTTGAGTTCTATGAGTGGTTTAACGTCGCAACCCAATTTTAATTCATTTGTAGCCATGCAAGAGCGCAATGAACGTTCGGAAAAAATTGATTTAAAAAAGCTAAACGAATATTCCAATTATTGGGAAGATGTGCGCGAACAATATTATCCGTTCGAGAGTGGATTAAAAGCCAGCACTGCCGAAATATTTGACCATGAAATTCCTGGAGGGCAATATTCTAATCTGCGTCCGCAGGCGCGCGCTATGGGCATTGAAGATAAATTTGAAACTATAAAAGATAATTATACCGCCGTCAATAAATTATTTGGCGACATTGTAAAAGTGACACCATCGTCAAAAGTGGTGGGGGATATGGCCATGTTTATGACCTCGAATAATTTGACTGAAAAAGATATTCTGGAAAAAGGGGATGAGCTTTCTTTCCCAGTTTCGGTTGTCAATTTTTTTAAAGGTGAATTAGGACAGCCACACGGAGGTTTCCCAAAAGAACTTCAAAAGATAATTCTAAAAAATATTGAACCATTTACCAATCGACCGAACGCACATTTAGAACCGATTAATTTTGAAGAAGAATTTCCGGCCTTTCAAAAAGAGTTTAATAAGCATTGCGACTTTTTAGATTTCCTTTCTTACAAATTATATCCAAAAGTATTTACCGAATTTTATAACCACCACGATGAGTATGGCGAGGTATCAAAAATTCCTACACGAGCTTTTTTCTACGGACTGAAACCTAACGAAGAAATACAAATAGAAATAGAAGCAGGTAAAAATATAATTGTGCAATACCTCAACAGAACAGCTGTAAACGAAGAAGGAATCTGCCGCGTTTTCTTTGCGCTCAACGGGCAAACACGCTCAGTAAAAGTGCAAGACAAATCAGTGGCCGTTACCAAAGTGATGCACAAAAAAGCAGACGGCGAAAATGAAATTGGTTCGCCGCTGCAAGGTTTGTTAGCGAAGATTTTTGTAAAAGAAGGACAAGAAGTGAAAAAAGACGAAGCGCTTTTTGTACTAGAAGCTATGAAATTGGAAACGACGGTAACTGCTGTGGCTGATGCTGTGGTTGATAGGATTGAACTATCGGCTGGGACTTTGGTGTCGCAGGGAGATTTGGTGGTTCGGTTTAAGGGG
>JBBSPP010000058.1:0-10466 GCA_038258625.1 Chitinophagales bacterium | reverse complement strand
TGGGCCGAAACCCTCACTATTGACGATGCCGCCACCAGCAACCCCGCCGCCCACACCATCAACCTTACCGTAGAGGCCGGCCAAACTGCCAATGTAGATTATGCCGAGTTCGACATGCAAAACAGCAGCGAAATAAAACTAATAAACAACAACGCTACGACCATCGAGTACGGTTTTGGCAGCGATACTACAACCTTTGCCGGCGAGCCCGAACTAGTAAATGCCAACAGCCAACAGCGCAAAACCGCCACAGCCCTAGGCTACCAAAGCATCGAAACCAACCAACTAAACATCCGCAACGCAAGCGGCGCGGCACTTTTGATTACCTTGGAGTTTTATGATATGGGGTAGGTAAGTAGTGAGTATTAAGTAGTGAGTATTGAGTAGTGAGTACTTTGACCTTTCCTTTTTGGAGAGGTTTTTTTTATACTAAGGCATGGTAGGCAGTAGGTTTCTCTTACAAGTTTTTTTTATTGAGGAAAAGATATTCAGTCATATTATCTATCTTTTTATCTAACGGTCTGTAATACCAAGATAGTAGTATAGATACGAGCATCACCACCGAGGGGAGGACCAATAAAATATTATCACCACATGCAATGTGTGAAGACACTGCACCCATCATCATAAAAAAGAAGCCCGCATAAGCATACTCTTTTAATAATGGTGACCGAGGAATTAAAATAGCCGGCACACCCAACATTTTGCAGATGCCTAAGATGGTCATAATGTAGGGAGGATACCCTAGATGATTCATTAGCGTAGCCTCAAATTCTACCCGCAGTAATTGCATAATACCCGTGCCCAACATGCCCAATGCAAGTACGGCAGTGGCTACCCAGTAGACAATCATTTTATATTTAGTCATAGCACATAAGGTTTTTGGGTATTAAAAAAATCAAATATAGCGTCGTAGATTCATAAAATATTCGGCTAGATTACATGCGTGCGTTTTGGAATTATTATACTTCTAAACAGATAAAACAGGTCTATATACAAATTTTAATTGATTTAACACCTACACTGTTGCCTGCTCTGCATCAGTTGTAACCACTTACGTACTTATTTTTTGCATTCATGGCAAATAACATCATCGTGGCAAGCTATCATTTTGCAGTAAAGTTTTTGTAGCTTGTAAAATTATCTTTTATATAAATACAGTGCCACTGCCCAATCCTAGCGTGGTGAGTATTTTTTGGTTAGAGGCAAATGCTAGTTTTTTATCTAAAAGCTATCGCGCACAATATTTTATGTACGCCGCCCTTGGCGCCACAGCATATACAGCATAAAACTATTGAGAAATACCGAAATGCCGTTGGTAATTATAATCGGTACATCATTTGTAATAATACCGTACGCAGCCCATAGGCCCACGCCCATTATAAGTACGACGTACATAAAGGCCGATACGTCGCCCACTTCTTGGGTTCTAATTGCTTTTACTATTTGCGGTATCACCGCCGCTGTGGTGCAAATGCCCGCAGCCATGCCAATCCATTCTTCGAGGTTCATGAGGTGGGTTGGTGGTTGTGAGGTACGCCTTCTACATCTTGTAGTATTTCTGCTGATACTTGTTTGTCGTCAGACGTATGTATTACAGACATATCGCCAGTAGATTCTAATATCACTGCTTTCACCTCTTGATAGTCCAATACATTGGCCTCGCGCAGTTTGGCTATTAGGTCGTTCATACCCACATTTGTTTTATCCATATTGTGATTTAGTATTTCGCCTTTGTACATAAGCAGCATGGGTTTGTTGGTAAACATTTTTTTGGCCCAATCACTTTTGCGCACCACCAAGGCAAACAACGATTGAAAAGCTACAATGCTAGTCAAGGCTACCGCCCCTTTTAGTATAGACTGCCCCGAATTCATTATAACGCTAGCCAATATAGAACCTATGGCTATGGTAGATGCAAAATCAAAACTCGACATTTTGGCAAAAGTGCGCAAGCCCGATATGCGGGTAATGGTGATAATTATAACAAAAATGCATACTACCGAGGCGAGGCATTTTAAGAGTATGTCTGCATTTGCTATCAACCAATTTTCCATCAGGCAAAGGTCTCATTTGGGCGTCATGCTTTCTTACATTATTTTGCTAGTACTTTATAAAAAAAAACTCCGGGAATGTTCTATTCCCAGAGCGTGCAACGTTATAAATCATGAAATTTCTATGCCCTTGCATCTTTGTTTATTCGGTTTTCGGCTAGGTCGTTCAGTTTTTTATCGGCGCTATATTCCTCATCCAAGGTTTGTCGGAGTAACTGTTCTACCTCTGATAAACCGAGCTCTTTGGCATAACGCGCCGCGGTGCCATAGCCAGCAATTTCGTAATGCTCCACGCGCTGTGCGCAGGCAATGAGGCCGGCATCTTTTACATCAGCATCGGCGTCTTCTTTTATCATGTCTTCGCCTTCTTTAATCAATCCTTCCATTGCTTTGCAGGTAGTGTTGCCTGGGTTAATTTCCAAATGCTCACAAGCCTGTCTTATGCGCTCTAGATGCCCCTCGGTTTCTTCCAAATGGCTTTGAAAAGCTTCTGTTAGTTTTTCATTCTTAGCAGCCGCTGCCATTTTGGGCAAGGCTTCTGTTAGTTGTTTTTCGGCCGAGAATAAATCTTTTACCTCATGCTCTAATAAATCTCTTAAGTTTTTCATGTTTTTAAATTTTAGATTTCAAAGGTGAAAAGATTGTAGCACGCAGCGTTATAGCTTTATATCGTGTTTTTATAAAATTTTTTGTTGTAGAAATCAGTTTTAAAAGTTGGTAATAAAAATGCCTTAGCAAAAGCTGAGGCGCGTTATAAATATTAAGCACTAAAAAATTAAAAGCTAATACTAAAGCTCAAAATAAAAATCCGGCGCGCCCGATAATGCTAAGCCCAACCAATAAGCTAGGTATAAGTTTTAACGACACCTGCATAATTGGTATTGGGGCGCAGGCACTATCTGCGACTAGAGTTGGGAAGTTATATTTTGTGTGTTGTCTGAGCTAGTGTGCTAGCGCAAGCAAATCGACCACGCTTTCAGCGTGGTGCATATATCACAACTTCGAGATGCGTTTGCTGCGCAAACTGCATCTCGAAGAGCGGGGTTATTCTTTTATTTCAGTTAAATCGATTAGGTCATTTTGAAAGTATTTAATTTCAGTTTTTTGCCATAGTTTTAGATTTATTAATCCAGTTGTTCCCGAAGGATACCATTTCCCATCTTCTTTATTTAAAGTTTCAAAAGTCCATTTAAACTCTTTCCCTTTTCTTAAATACGCTTTTAGTCGTCCAGATTTTGACATTCCAAAAATCAAATAATCTAATAATTCATTTTTACC
Source organism: Chitinophagales bacterium (assembly GCA_038258625.1). Taxonomy (GTDB): domain Bacteria; phylum Bacteroidota; class Bacteroidia; order Chitinophagales; family Chitinophagaceae; genus JAGNRR01. The sequence goes on along the minus strand of JBBSPP010000058.1, from coordinate 7,134 downwards.
ATCTTTGTTGTTTTCAAAATGAAGATGCCAAGAATTAAAGTGAATTGTATTTTCTCGTTCTTCTTCTTGGATATAGATTTTAAATCCACTTTCATTATTCGGCTCAATTGTCAATCCATTTTTATTATCTATTTCGAAAATCACATTTGGGTGTCTTTCTTTTAGATTTTCTACAATGTTCTCAATTAGGTCGTTCATTTTTTACTTGTGGCTAACGTTCGTGGCTATGCCCGGTGCTAAGATTCGAAGCAGAGGCTCACGGCATTAGTGCTGTGAGACAAATCTACGATTTGTCGTTTAATTTTCTTCCGAAAACGCAAATCGTAGATTTGGCGTTTTATGGGTAGGGTCGTTTCGGTTTGTAATGCTTTTAGCATTGGGTATGGGCTGATGTTAGCACGAGTACTTATTTGTCCTTGCACGTTTTCAAGTGTTTTGTGTATTCGTTCATAAACCTGTCACGTTGTTTTTTATAGTCGTCAACATTTTCAAAATTTCTGTATTCAGGTTTCATGTTGTTAAAGTAGAAATAAACTGTCACACCGTTTCCTGGGAACATTACAAAAGTCCCCAATGTACTTCCAGTTGCAATTGTTGTTCTGCTAAATCCGTAAAATTTATAACCATTAAATTCAAGTTCGATTAGGTCTTTAGTTTCCATATTTTGCGAATGTGAATTTAAATACTTCAAGTTGTCGAGAAGATTTTTTTGGTCTTTGTCGTAAGATTTGTTTTCGGAAAGTTCAACTTTCAAATTTACAAAAGGTGCTTTCTTGTCATTGTTATATAAAACTCTATAACCGTCAATTCTGGTTAATTCAACTTCTCCGTTGTCGGTTTTTACAGTCCTAACTTTTTCAGAAGTTTCGGGAAGTCGGTCTGGGTCGTCAACCGTCAAATTTGTAGCGGTCTTGAATGAAATGTAGCATTGTCCAATTTCATTCTTAGTTGTAAAACTTAACAGAATTCCTGTCAATAAGATTGTTGAAAGTAATGTCAATTTTGATTTCATATTTTGTCTATTGTTAAATATTTCGGTTGTTGTGTGTCGTCATAGTATTGGTGCTAACACAAATATATGTAGAATAACCTCCAAAAAACAACCTCAAAAGCCAAGCCAACACCAATCCCTACTTCCTCATCACCACCTCCTTATAAATATCGCGTTCTTTTTCTAACAGCATATTTTAAATAAAAGAAAACCGCCTCAGCAAAAGCTGAGGCGGTCATATTGCCGCTAAAAAAGTACGTAGAAATCTACTACTAAAACTTAGTACTAAAGCTCAAAATAAAATTCCGCCCTGCACCCGATAGCCCGGAGCTAAACGGGCGGTAGCGTTGGTCGGTCATGTTTTCTATGCCTGTGCTTACGCTCATTTTATCTGTAAACTGGTAGCTGGCTTTGGCGTTCAGCGTGTACCAACTTGGCGCATAGTTTTGGCCGTTGGCATCCTTGGCATAAATTTCGTCTTTGGCTTGTTCCTCTACAGCCAAATCTTCAAACTTTCGCTCACCTTGGAACTGAGTGTAAAACTGTACATTCACCTTGTTTTTGGCATAGCCCAAACGCGAGATGCCAAAGAAAGGTGCCGCATGGCGCGAAGCACTCGTCGTGCCATTATCAAGCTCCTCCGTACCTTTTTGAAAATTAAGGCTCGTATTAAAAAAGAACCCTTGCGCAAACTTAAAATCAAAATTTGCCTGCACGCCATACACATTGGCCACTGCCGCATTTTGGATTGCTTGCACCTGGCTCAGGTCGCCTTGGTACACAATGCTATCCTGCCCATTGAGCGTAAAGTTGCGACGCACCAAGGCGTTTTGCAAAATGGTGTAGTAGGCCGATACATCAAATTTGAAAAAATCACCAAGCACTCGCGCCAAGCCAATATCAAAATTGTAGGCATACTCCGCCTGCAGGCCAATGTTGGGTACAGTTACCGTACCGGGTTCGCTGTCAAACACCTTGCCGAGGTCGTCAATATTAGGCGCCCGGAAAGCCGGACCAAAGTTGGCGCGCACCACCGTTTTATCGTCCGGCGTGTACACCGCGCCCAGGCTACCCGTCAGCGAGCCATTATTAATATTGGCCGTCGTAAACGGGAAAGGGTAAAAGGTAGTATCAAAATTGGCATCGAGCATAAACTGGCTGTAGCGCAGCCCGACTTGGACCAAAAACTGATTGTTGATGGTGTATTTATCATTCAAATACACCCCCACCGAGCTCCACGAAGATTGCGGATAACGCGCCGGACCCACCATGCTACTGCCCGTGCTAATGTCGGTGAGTTCGCCGGTAGAGGTCACATCGTTTAGCACAAACTCGGCACCATAATTAATGGTATTTTTTTCGCCGAGTGATTTTATAAAATCTGCATTGGCCGAATAAGCAATTACTTTTTCCACTTGTGTGTTGCGCTCATCATTATTGAGGCTGCGGTCTATGCGGCTCTCTTCAAAATTTTGCACCGCGAGGCGCACGCTTAGTTGATCGTAAATTTTATTCTTCCCACTATGCGAAATGCTAAGGTTATTCATCATCCATTTTTGCGGACCATAATCCCACTCGGCATAGCGCGCCACACCATTGCGCACCCGAGTTTGGCGGTCGTAGCGGCCGTAAGACGATGTTTCGCTATGATGCAAACCGTATTCAAAATCCCATTTTTCGTTTGGTTTAAATCGTATTTTTTGCATAAAATTTGTTTGGCTATAAGCCGTAGGTATTTGCAACAGCGGGTCGTCTTGCGTAATAATGCGGTCCACACTATCAATGCGTTGCACATAATAAGGCTTCAAATAATCATCGGGCCCGTGGCTACCTTGGCGCAAATGGTCATATTTATTTGCCGAAAAACTAGTGACCATCGCCCATTTTTTCCAACCTACGTTTACATCAAAATGCCCCGTGCGTTCGTTATTCGCGCTAGCGTATCGCGCCAATGCTTTTCCTGTAACATTTACATTATCGTCAAAAGCTAGCTGTGGTTGCAAGGTGCGAAAACTCATAACGCCTCCAATAGCATCGCTACCATATATCACCGAGTTGGCACCAAAAAGTATCTCGGTATTTTGTATCGCAAACGGATCTAGCGAAATTACATTTTGAATATTACCCCCTCTAAAAATGGCGGTGTTCATTCGCACCCCATCAATTGTATACAGCAATCTGTTGGTGCTAAAGCCCCGTATCATTGGGCTGCCACCACCCTGTTGACTTTTTTGGATATATACTTTGCCGCTGATACCGAGCAGGTCGGCGGCGGTTTGTGGGTTTTGCAGGGCAACATCCTTGGGCGTAATACTCTCTATTTGTGCGGGTATTTCGCTTTCGCTTTGCTGCCATTTATTAGCCGAAATCACCACCTTGTTGAGGTTGTAATTTGCTATCACCATTTCGATTTTGTTACCCGCAGCGACAATTTGGTCGTAGCTCATCACTTGGGCTTTGTAGCCTAGTGCAAATATTTCTATTTTTTTGGCGCCTTGCAGCGAGCTGATGTCGGCCTCTCCATTATCGTTGGCTATCACGTAGGCCTTTGGGTTTTGTCTTATTAATCGCGCCTTTGGTATTGGCTCGTTTGTCTTTGTATCGGTAATGCTTATAATTTGGGCTTGAGCACTCATGCTCAAAAGCCACAATAAGCAAATTATTATAATTTGTTTCATTGTAATTTTTTGTAGTAAAAATGATTGTAAAATAAAAGTTGACAGCGGCTAAAATTTTCTATAAAGAAAATTGAACGACTCCGCCAAGCATTTTTTGCTCATAGCACAAAAAGGATCCTAAAAAAAATTAGGTCCACGGTGGCGGCACGGCTGGCGAAAGTGTCCGTGTTTGGCAATTATTATTTTTATTAAAAAAAGCAAGTTTACTTTCTGACATGCCAATTTCAAAAGCAGATTGTGGGCTTAAAAAGAGTGACTTAAAAAGACTGAATAGCTGTGCTTCTTGCTGCTGCCGATTCGGCTGCTGGCCTAGCGTAAAGGCAATAACCTGATCTAGATCTTGGTTTATTTTGGTTTCTTTATCATCAGCAAAACAATAATAAATAATAGAATCACCTACCTCTGCACGCCGCACTACATCATACATTTGTTCTTGATGCTCAAATTCGTTTTTGTGTTTCCAGCGAATTTTTGTGTTTCCCTTTTTTTTATGAATGCTAAATTTTATCAATTTTTCAGTATCAATATCTTCGAGAAACTGTTCCTTCACCTGATGCCTAATTTGCTCGCGCTCTATTGAAAGCACCATAATTAAAATACCCACAGGCAATACCAAGCAGGCAAATAATAAAAGGCTGTACAGTTTCGGGTTCATGTAATATCGGCGGCGAAATTATGTGTAGATGACGATAAGGGAATCATTGAGAACGACTATTTTTATAAATATCAAGAAGTCCTATTTGCACTTTTGAAAAAATAATCTTCTCACCTAGTCTCCTGAACGAGCATCATAAATTAAAATTGACCCAAAAAAAGGCCACGAAATCGTAGCCTTATTAAAATTATTTTTTTTACATCATTTACTTCAACACAAATGTTTCAATAAACTTAGTGGTAAAATTACCCGCTCTGAAATCTTTATCTTCCATTAGTTGCAGGTGGAAAGGAATCGTTGTTTTTATTCCTTCAATTACGTACTCGCTCAGGGCGCGGTGCATTGTATTCAATGCTGCATCTCGCGTTTCGCCTACGCAAATTATTTTACTTATCATACTATCATAGTATGGTGGTATGGTATAGCCCGAATATATGTGCGAATCTATCCGCACCCCTTGCCCACCGGGTGTATGAAGGTTGGTAATTTTACCGGGCGATGGCCTAAAGTCATTATACGGATCTTCGGCATTTATACGACATTCAATGGCGTGGCATTCGGGCAGATAATTTTTACCACTAATTGGCACGCCGGCTGCAATTTTTATTTGTTCTTTAATTAGGTCGCGCGATATTACTTCCTCCGTTACACAATGCTCTACTTGTATGCGCGTGTTCATTTCCATGAAGTAAAAGTTTTGATGCTTATCTACCAAAAATTCTACTGTTCCTACACCTTCATAATTTATTGATTGTGCAGCGCGGATAGCAGCTTCGCCCATTTTGGTACGTAGCTCGGGGCTTACAAAAGGCGAGGGGCTTTCCTCTACCAATTTTTGATGCCGGCGCTGTATGCTACAATCGCGCTCGCTGAGATGGCACACTTTTCCGTGCTGATCGCCCGCTACTTGTATTTCGATATGGCGCGGCTCCTCTACAAATTTTTCCATATACAACCCATCATTTTTAAATGATGCGGCTGCTTCTTGTTTGGCCGAATTATAATTTTTTTCTAGTTCACTTTCTTTGGTCACCACACGCATGCCTTTACCACCACCACCGGCAGTTGCTTTTATCATTACGGGGTAGCCCATTTTTTTTGCATGCTTTTTTGCATCGGCCACATCTTTAAGCAACCCGCCGCTACCAGGTACCACAGGTACTTCGGCAGCTATCATGGTTTCTTTGGCCGTTATTTTATCTCCCATTTTCCGAATCATTTCGGGCGATGGGCCTATAAATTTTATTTGGTGCTGGCCGCATAACTCGGCAAATTTTGCATTCTCGGCCAAAAAACCATAGCCGGGGTGAATGGCATCAGCATTGGTAATTTCGGCAGCGGCCAATATACTAGGCACGTTGAGGTAAGAGTCTGCACTACTTGGTTTGCCGATACACACTGCTTCATCGGCAAAACGTACGTGTAGCGAATCTTTATCGGCAGTTGAGTAAACGGCTACTGTTTGGATACCCATTTCTTTGCAGGTGCGTATTACGCGTAGGGCTATCTCGCCACGGTTGGCAATTAATATTTTTTTAAACACAGGCATTTATTTTAGTTACGAAAATTAGGGTTCTACTATGAAAAGCGGTTGGTCGTACTCAACTGGAGATGTATCATCCACCAATACTTTTATAACCGTGCCGCTTACTTCACTTTCTATTTCATTAAAAAGCTTCATGGCTTCTACAATACACAATACGTCGCCTTCTTTAATAGTATCGCCTACACTTACCAAAGGTGGCTTATCGGGGCTGGCTGATCTGTAAAATGTACCAATCATGGGCGATTTTACTGTGATGGTATTATCAGCGGCAGGTGCAGCAGGCTTATCGGGTGTGCTGACTGCTGCTGGGGTACTCGTTGGCTGCATTGGTGGCGCAGCGGCCACAGGGGCAGCGCTGTGTACAACCGTAGCTGTGCCAGTTACACCTTGGCGAATGGTTATTTTAAAATCGTCTTTTTCTAATTTTAGTTCATTAATACCCGAGTGATTTACAGCGCTTAGTAGGCTCGTAATTTCATCTATATTAAAGGTGTGTGGCAGTTTACTTTTTGGTGTTTTAGTTTCTTCACCTTTTATGTCTCCTATCTTTTTTGTTGTAACCGCGGCTTTATCAACAGATTTTTTTGTAGTTGATTTCCTCGCTGAAGGTTGGGTAGGCTTTGGCGTGTTACCCGCTTTTGCCGTTGCACTTTTTTTAGGAGTAGCCTTGCCGCCACCTGGCTGGGCAGCTTTAGCCGCTGGTTTTTTAGTTGCTTGAGGTACTTTAGATTTAATTATTGCTTTTTTTGCCATTTTAATTTGTTTTAATCTTTACCGTAAAAAAATATATTGTTGCCTGTGAATCGTTAGAAAGTGAACCTATTATTTCACACGTTCAACGTATTCGCCAGTTTTTGTATTAATTCTTATTATTTCACCTTCGTTTATAAAGAGTGGCACCATTACGGTTGCACCAGTTTCCATTGTTGCGGGTTTCATTGTTTTGGTGGCGGTATCGCCTTTCATGCCGGGCTCGCTGTATTTAACTTCTATTTCAATTTTATCGGGTAGCTCTACACCCATTGGTTTTTCGGTGTCACCGTTTATTAATACTTGCACGGTTTGTCCATCTTTCAAAAACTGAGGAGCATCTACCATATCTTCCTGCACTACTATTTGCTCAAAAGTTTCGTTATCCATAAAGTTGAAACCTGTATCATCTTTATACAAAAATTGATATTCGCGTTTTTCTACGCGCACAACATCAATTTTTTCTCCGCTGTTCCATGTATGTTCTATGGTGCGGCTATTGTCCACCCCTTTT
>JBBSPP010000057.1:0-10495 GCA_038258625.1 Chitinophagales bacterium | reverse complement strand
ATAAATCCGGTTACATCTTGCAAAAAAACCAATGGTATTTTCTTTTGATTACAGTTCATTATAAAGCGTGCAGCTTTATCAGCACTGTCATTATATATTACCCCGCCTATTTGTAGCTCGCCTTTTGCGGTTTTTATTATTTCGCGCTGATTGGCTACAATGCCCACTGCCCAACCATCTACACGCCCGTAGCCGCACACAATCGTTTTGCCATAGTCTTTTTTAAATTCGTCAAACTCGGCATTGTCTGTAATTTTATTGATTACTTGCCGTATGTCGTAGGGCTTGCTATTGTCGGCGCTGAGCACGCCGTATATTTTTTTTGCGTCAATCGCTTTTTGTGGTTCGGCACGGTCAAAACCGGCTTTGGGTTTTGCACCTAATTTATCAATTATTCGTTTTACTTGGTCTAGACATTCTTGCTCAGTTTTAAATTCATAATCGGCTATGCCACTTATTTCGTTATGCGTTTTACTGCCACCCAATGTTTCAGAATCCACATTTTCACCAATAGCAGCTTTTACCAAATACGGCCCAGCCAAAAAAATTGACCCATTGCCTTCTACCATCAGCGTTTCATCGCTCATGATGGGTAGGTAAGCGCCCCCTGCCACGCAGCTTCCCATTACAGCGGCAATCTGTGTAATACCCATGGCACTCATGCGCGCGTTGTTTCTAAAAATCCTACCGAAGTGTTCTTTATCAGGAAAAATTTCATCTTGCATCGGTAAAAAAACACCGGCACTGTCAACCAAATAAATTACAGGCAAGTGATTTTCCATAGCAATTTCTTGCATACGTAAATTCTTTTTGCCCGTCATAGGGAACCACGCACCAGCCTTTACCGTATTATCATTCGCAATAATCATACATTGCCGGCCACTTACGTAACCAAGCCCCGAGACCGTACCAGCCGCTGGACACCCCCCATACTCTTCGTACATTTCGTAGGCGGCAAATGCCCCGAGCTCAATAAAATCTGAGCCTTTATCTATCAAATATTTTATACGCTCGCGAGGGGGTAGTTTTCCTTTTGTACGGTTTTTATCAATCGTTTTTTTACCGCCGCCTTCTTCTATTTTGGCCACCATTTGCTTGGTAGCACTCCACAGCAATTTCATTTCATCTTCATTTTTATTAAACTGTAAATCTTGCTTTTTTGCCATGGAATATTATTTTTTTATGTTGGTTCAAAAATAGGGTGTACGAAATTAAATTTATCATGGCATTGCTTATTTTAAAAAAAGCCGAACAAAATTTGAGAATCGATTGCAGGTGTACAACAAGATTAAAATAAAAAGTCAATCGGTCAAACTATTAAAATAATTTTTGCAAAAATAAATTTTAAAAAGAGCCTTGAAATAGCCAACCTATTTCATCAACCTTCTGCTAAAAATAATCTGAAATCATAATTCAGAAATCCTAAATACCCTCGCTCTATATTTGCCCGTAATATGATAGCCCGCTCCACTGTACAAAAAGTATTTGATGCCGCCGATGTGGTAGATGTGGTAGGTAGTTTTGTAACGCTCAAAAAACGAGGTGCCAATTTGCTCGGTCTTTGCCCGTTTCATAATGAAAAATCGCCTTCGTTTACCGTATCGCCTAGTAAGGGCATTTACAAATGTTTTGGTTGTGGGCAGGCGGGCAATGCTGTAAAATTTATTCAGGAGCATGAGAAATTATCTTTTCCCGAAGCCATAAAATGGTTAGCAAAACGCTACAACATTGAGATAGAAGAAAAAGAGCAAACCCAAGAAGAAAAGCAACAAGAAAAAGAAGAGGAAAGCCTACGCATTATCAATGATTTTGCGGTTGATTTTTTTCATAAAGCCATGCTAGAAACTAGCGAAGGAAAAACAATTGGTCTGAGTTATTTTAAAGAACGTGGTTTTAGTACGGAAACCATGGAAACATTTCAGCTAGGTTATGCACCCGAAGATAGGCAATCATTCAGCTCGGCAGCCTTGGCCCGAGGATACAAAAAAGAACTGCTCGTGCTGGCCGGATTAATTGGCGACCGAGAGGGTCAAGTGTATGATAAATATAGCGGTCGGGTAATTTTTCCTATTCAAAATCAAAGTGGAAAAACAATTGGTTTTGGTGCTCGCATTTTAAAAAGCAATACCAAAGCACCCAAATATATTAACTCGCCTGAGAATCCTATTTATAGCAAAAGCAAAACGCTGTACGGAATTTATCAGGCCAAGCGCGCCATAGGTCAGCAGGACGAATGTTTTTTGGTGGAGGGCTATACCGATGTAATTTCTTTATACCAAGGTGGCGTGCAAAATGTGGTAGCGAGCAGCGGCACATCGCTCACTGAGGGTCAACTTTATTTGATAAAAAGATATACCAATCACCTTACGATTTTGTACGACGGGGATGCGGCGGGTGTAAAAGCCGCCCTGCGTGGAATGGACATTGCGCTAGAAGTAGGGCTGAATGTAAAGCTGGTTTTGCTCCCCGAAAATCATGACCCCGATTCTTTTATTCAGGAAAAAGGCGCGGACGGTTTTAAGGATTTCGTAAAAGATAATAAGAAGGATTTTGTTGTTTTTAAATTAGAAGCTTCGCTAAAAGAAGCGCAAGGCGACAACCTAAAAAAATCGCAACTCATAAATGATATTGCCGAAACGATTTCGAAGATTAATAAAATAGAAGAATTTAGCAAACAACAAGATTATATAAAACGCTGCGCGCAACTGTTGAATATTGATGAAGCAGGATTAATAGCGCTTGTAAATAAAAAAATACGAATAAACGTAGGCAAAAAGAAAAGCGACGACGACCGCGAAGAACTTAAAAAACAAGAACAAGAAGCCGCGCCGGAAGTTATCCATGAGCAAGACGCGGCACTTTCGCTTACGCAAAAAGATTATAAGCAGGAGCTAGGACTTGTGCGCGTATTAATGCAATACGGCAGTCGCGAATACGACGAAAATAATAGTGTGGCGGAGCATATTTTTAGCCTCATACAGCAAGAAGATTTTTTGAATAGAAAGTGGGAAACACTTTTTGAACTGTACAAAAAAATATACGAAGACAGCCTCCAATTCCCCGAGCTGAAAACATTCACCCACGAGCCCGACGATAGCATAAGCCAAGCCGCCATCGAAGCAGTACAACTTGATATGGATTATGAACCTAGCAAAAATTGGAAAGAGATGCATCAGATAGACATCCCAAGCCGCGAGGATACATTCTTGGAAGATGTAGAAAAAACAGTTGATTACTTTTACCTCAGAAAAATAAAAAGTATCTACAAAACATTCGTGGACGACCTCAAGGATTTCACCCACGAAGACCACGAAGAAGATATAAAAATTACGCAACAATCCATTTTAGAAATTAAAAACCGCGAGCGTGAAATCTTGAAGAAGTGGAAGATTGCGAGTATTGGTTAAGCCTTTTTTTTGTTTAAAAGCCAATACCAATGTGCAGTTGAACGCTTTGATTACGCCACTTAGTTTGGTCGCCAAGCTCATTAATATTATTAAGCCCTGCTATAAACCGGCCACCCAGATTAAATTTGGGCAACGGTCCTACTCGGCCCACATTCAGCCACACGCCACCTACAAATGACAGTTCGCCATCCCTAAATATTGTACGGCCATTGGCTATCAAATTATCATTATCCAGCACCTTGAGCAAGCTATTATATTGCGGGCCAACTTGAACCCAAAGTATCTGATTCAGTTTTATATTTAATAATACAGGCACCGAAAAACTATGAAATGTAAATTTCCCCGTTGCCAAACTATCGGCACTTGCTTTGAAATATTGATTGTACAAACCTGCGAAAGACGTATCGCTTACGACAGTGTTCATTGTCCAAAGGCCTTCAATTTGAATACCCAATGTGTGACCATTCAACGCTAAAAAAAGACCTGCCGTAGGATTTGTGCGATACTCCTCTTGCCAACTTTTACCTTTTATCTGATTAAAGTTTAGCCCCACTTTTGCGCCCACATGAATATCGTAGCCGTATTTTTCTTTTGTCTTTTTTTGCCCAAAAGAAATTGTAGTGATAAAAATTGCAAGCAACGTGAAAAATAAAGTTCTTTTCATTTATTAAAAATACTAAGAAATATGAAGGTGAATGAGAAATATATAAACTGAAATACTCACAACTGCTTAAAGAAAAAAATGGCTTCGTACAAAAAATTCAATTAGATTTGCCTGCCCCACTTGCAACAAGATGGGCACACCCCGCCCGGGTGGTGAAATTGGTAGACACGCAACGTTGAGGTCGTTGTGCTCTGTATTGGGCTTGCTAGTTCGAATCTAGTCTCGGGCACTTTCAAAACCGAATCTTTATTGATTCGGTTTTTTTATTACTTAAAATTTTTGGTTGGCGGGGCAACCAATTAAAGCGTGTGAATAAAAGCCGAATCTCAAAAAACATTCAGACTATGTGGCGCAAAAAATAAATCAAGTCGCAACTTTGTCGCATCAATATTTGTAATCTGTCAAAATTTTAGACGAAAAATTGTTTGGTACAATTCTTAATCTATAATTATTACAAACAATAAAATTTAATTATTATGAGACACTTAGTAAAAACAAACTTCGAACCATTATTCAAAAATCTTTTTGACATGGAAAACACAAACTGTAACACAAATGCAAACACGCCTGCTGTAAATATTGCAGAAAATGAAACGGCGTATCATTTAGAATTTTCTTTAGCAGGGTATAAAAAAGAAGACCTGAAAATAAATATCGAAAATGATACCTTGACAGTGAGCGCGAATCTGGATAGCGATCGGGAGAAAAAGGAAAATACTACGGAAGGTGAAGATAAAAAATACACCCGACGTGAGTACAGTACAAAATCTTTTAGCCGCTCTTTCTATTTGCCTGAGCAGGTAAAAGAGAAAAACATTGATGCCACACTTGAAAACGGAATACTTTCTTTGACTTTACCAAAAGCGGAGAAAGTAAAAGCTAAAGAGATTAGCATCAAATAAAAAATTGTAGTAGATTTTTTTTCATAGGGGGATGAGAATTGGGTGATTCGCGAAAGCGAGTTGCCCTTTTTTCGTTTCAAAAAAATATACCCTTAAAAACTAATCTTTTCTTTTCTTCACACTTTTTTTATGCTTCAGCACCTCACCGTCAAGGTAAAAAATCCAGTCTTCGGCTATGTTTTTTATGTGATCGCCAATGCGTTCTACTTTCTTTATGGTGCTAAAAAGGTATAAAGATTCTTGCGTGGTGGCGGGGTTTTCGGCTACCAATTTTTCTACAAGGTCAGCTGCTGCATGGTTTATTTTATTTAGCTCGCGGTCTTTTTTAAATACTTGTCGTGGCAGTTCGGCATTATCGCTTTCTATAGAAACGATCACCATATCGAGCATATTATACGCAATGTCAAACATTTCTGGCAGGCGTGCTTTTTCGATGGCACTTTTATCGATTTGTCTTTTTAAATCAATTACGTAATCGGCAATACCGTCGGCATAATCGCCAATTCGCTCGATGTCGCTGTTCATTTTGAGGAAACTAATTACAAACCGCAAATCAGAAGCTACGGGATTAAAGAGCGCAAAAATATTTTCGCAATGCTTGTCAATCGTAAGCTCCATGGCGTTCACCCGCTTTTCTGAAGCAATTACTTCTTCGGCCAAGGCTTCGTCATAATTTATAAATGCATCGCCCGATTTTTCTAATTGGTGCAACACAAGTTTGAGCATTGTCAATACAGAATCTTTTACCTCCTGTAGTTCTTGTTGTAAATTGGTCATGTTAATCTCTATTTAATTTGCTGGTTTTAAAAAACAAATTTACCCAAATTTCCCCGTGATATAATTTTCGGTGCGCTCGTCTTTGGGCTTGGTAAAAATAGTTTTTGTATCGTCATACTCTACCAAATCGCCCATCAAAAAGAACGCTGTTTTATCGCTCACCCTTCCGGCTTGATGCATATTATGCGTTACAATCACTATTGTATAATCTTGCTTTAGCTGATAAATTAATTCTTCAATTTTTGCGGTAGAAATAGGATCCAACGCCGAAGCTGGCTCGTCCATTAAAATGATAGACGGCTCTACCGCCATAGTGCGCGCAATGCACAATCGTTGCTGCTGCCCGCCCGATAAAGACAAAGCATTTTTTTTCAAATCATCTTTTACTTCTTCCCAAAGTGCGGCTTGCTTAAGTGTTTTTTCTACTACTTCATCAAGTATTGCGCGTTTATTTATTCCCTGTATTCGCAAGCCATACACCACGTTTTCATAAATAGATTTTGGGAATGGATTTGGCTTTTGAAATACCATTCCTACTTGTTTACGCAGCTCTTCAATGCGAACTTTTTTCTTGTAAATATCTTTGCCATCAATCAGCATTTCGCCCTCTTTTCGGAATCCGTCAATATAATCGTTCATACGATTTATGATACGCAAAAATGTAGATTTGCCACAGCCTGATGGGCCTATAAAAGCGGTTACCGTATTGGCTTCCATTTGCAAATTGATTCCGTGCAATACTTTTTTGTCGCCATAGTAGGCGTCAATATTTTTGGTTTCTATTTTAAAATTACTCTTTGCCATAAATTTATAATCCAAACTTTTTTCGAGAACGATTTCTCAGATAAACTGCCGCACCGTTTAGCACAAACACAAACATAAGTAACACTAAGATAGCCGCCGCAGCGTTCAATAAAAACCCTTGTTGTGGGCGCGATACCCAATTAAAAATTTGCATGGGCAACACTGTAAATTCATCCATTGGTGTTTTGGCCACAAAAGGCACGTAAGCCAATGCGCCAATTACAATCAACGGTGCGGTTTCGCCAATAGCACGTGCTAAAGCTAAAATCACGCCGGTAATAATATTGGCGGAAGCGATGGGCAAAACCTGCGTCCAAATAGTTTGCCATTTTGTAGCACCTAAACCGTACGCAGCTTCCTTGATAGATTTTGGAACTGCTTTAATTGCCTCACGCGTGGCTACAATTATAATGGGCAAGATTAACAATGCTAATGTAAAAGCACCCGCCAATAACACGCCGCCCAGTTTCATAAAACGTACAAAAATTTGCAAGCCAATGATGCCATAAATAATACTTGGCACACCCGCAAGGTTTGAAATATTGATTTCTAATAAATTACTTAACCGACCTTTTTTGGCATACTCTTCCAAATATACACCGGCGCCTACACCCACGGGTATTACTACAATTGCGGTCAAAACAAAGATCCAAAGGGTGCCCGTCCAAGCGGGCAGAATTCCTGCTTTTTCCCACTTGCGTGAGGGTAGATTTTTTATAAAATCCCAATCCAATCTGCCGATGCCATCTGATACTATTTGAAAAATAAATAGCGCCAACAAGAGCAAACCAATGAGCGTAGCAAAAATGCCGAAGTAGCCAAACAACTGATCTTTTCGTCTATTTAAATTTGCCTTACTCATACTCTTGACGGTATTTTTTATTTATCCAAAAACTAATATTATTTAGGACAAAAGTGAAAACAAAAAGCGCAAGCCCTGCTGCAAAAATTGTGTTGTACTCCAACGAACCGTGCTGCACATCGCCGCTGCTTACTTGCACAATGTATGATGTAATTGTTTGTATCGGTACCGTGGGGTCGAGAGTAAGTTGCGGTTGCTGCCCTGCCGCCACAGCCACAATCATTGTCTCGCCAATGGCGCGCGAAAATGCTAAAATTATAGACGCAATAATGCCCGAAGAAGCCGACGGAATCAGTACCCGAAAAGACGTTTGCAATCGCGTGGCGCCCATTCCATAACTTGCCTGCCGTAACGTATTTGGCACCGCAAAGAGCGCATCTTCGCCCAACGAAGAAATAAAAGGTATAATCATAATGCCCATAACAATACCAGCAGACAAAGAATTAAAACCCGAAATGCTGGGCCAAATAGATTGTAAAAAAGGCGTAACCACCACCAGCGCAAAAAAACCATACACCACCGTAGGCACTGCTGCCAGTATTTCCAGCAAAGGTTTTACCGCTTTCCGGAAACCTTTGGGCGCGTACTCATTTAAATAAATAGCGATAGACAAGCCCAATGGCAAAGCCACCAACAGCGCAATGACCGTAGTTAATAAAGTGCCGGTGAGCAGCGGCATAATACCGAAATGTTTTTCGGTAAATAGCGGCGTCCATTCTGTATCCGTCAAAAAATCTATGATGGCTACTTTTTGAAAAAAGTAATAAGACTCTGAAAGTAGCACCCAAATAATACCCAGCGTGGTGAGCAATGTGATGGCCGCACACGCAAAAAGAAACCCTTTGATTAGAGTTTCTTTTTGGCGAATACTGATTAATTTACTCATTACTGCAGGCTAAAATATACTAAAATTATTGTGCGGTAGCAGGCGCGCCCAATGTTTTTAAGAAGTCCGCAAATTTTGTTTTTTGCGCCGTGTATTCTTCTGGTTTCATAGAAATGTAGCCTACTTCGTTTGCCAAATCGCCCGCGTTTTCTAAATAATATTCTACAAATTTTACAACATGATCCTTGGCCGCCGCTTTGCTATTTACATAAATAAATAAGGGCCGCGAAAGTGGCGCATACGTGCCATCCATAACGCTAGCCTGACTAGGCGTTACCGCTCCTTTCCCTCCATCTACGGCTACTAATTTTAATTTGTTTTGATTTTCTTCGAAGTATGCCAAGCCAAAAAACCCTAAGGCATATTTATTTCCCGCCACGCCGGTCACCAGAATATTATCGTCTTCGCTGGCATTAAAATCTGCTCGGCAGCTGCCGCTTTCGCCTACAATTGCTTCGGTAAAATAATCGAAGGTGCCAGAGGCTGTACCTGGGCCGTATAATTCTATTTTTTCATTTGGCCATTCTGGGCGAATTTGATTCCAATTCATGATAGTACCTTTTGCCGAAGGCTCCCAAATTTTCTTTAGTTCTGCAACGGTGATTGATTTCAACCAATCGTTTTCGGGATTGATAATTACGGCTAAGCCATCATAAGCCACGCTTAATTCTATGTACGAAATTCCGTTTTCTTTGCACGTTGCCGCTTCTTCATCTTTGATAGGTCGTGACGCATCTGAAATGTCAGTTTCGCCACGAGAGAATTTTTTGAATCCGCCGCCCGTGCCGCTTACGCCTACAGTAACTCGTACATCTTTTGCCTCGGCGCGGTATTCTTCGGCCACGGCTTCGGTGATTGGAAATACGGTGCTAGAGCCATCTATGCTAATTTCCATTGCTGCGCCGTCGGTTGCTGTGCCGTTGTTTTCCGTGCTGCCGCCATCGCCGCCACAAGAAGTAAATAATACGGCTGCACTAAAAAGTGCCATCAAGCCTAAATTGAATTTGTTTGTTTTTTTCATTTTTGAGTTTTGTTTTTAAATAAAAGTTGTTTAAAAACCCTTTTCAATTAAAGGGTCAAAAGTAGTTTTTTGTTTGCGTTAATCGTCGTTTGTATATTAAGTGAATATTACCAATTTTAAAAATGCACATCCGTTTGTAAACGGAACATGAGGCCATCATTTAAGCCATCTCCTTTTTTATCCATATAGGTCAGGTCGGCTTGTATTTTTAATTGATGCCCCGATATAAAACGATTAATGCCAATTGTGTATTGATTTTCATCGGTTAGCACATCAAAATCCATGCTAGTAATTCGTGCAACCACTTCCATTTTGCCCGTCATTTTGCTAACCGTTCTATTGAGCATATAACCACCTTGTAAGTTTATGCCCTCTCCGGTTACGAAGGTTCCGATTGTGGTTTTTCCTTCTTTCACCACCGGGTTATTATCGCTTGTTTGCTTGCGTGCATATTCGCCCATGAACGAAAAACGCTTGTATTTAAAAGCCATATCTACAAACAGCGTATTCAAGTTTTTACCTACATGATTTCCTTTGCTGTCTTTTATAAAGCTACCCAAATTTCCGCCTTGCCGTACCGCGTTTTGATTATGATCGTATGTAGCACCTATCATTAATTTTGGGGTGTTGTAATTTACCAAAGCCGAGCCTACGTAATCATCTTTGCCTTTATAAAACTCGCCGAACGGAAGGATTTCGGCACGAGCAGTAATTTCTCTGCCGCCATAGCTGCCGCCGGTTACATCGCGACCTTCGCCTTGACTAATCGCGATTATTTGTTTGAATAAAATTTTCTTGGTCAAATGGGTTTGGTTCAATAATTGTATGCCCATATCACGGTCTAGATTAAAACTTGCATTCAGCAGCGAGCGATCTACCGTTTGCATATTGCCCGAAGAAATTACGCGCTCAATATTTCCTGGTAGTTTGGCTTGTCCAAAACGGAGCGTCAAATTTTTATAAAAATTCCAATCTGCGAAAGCATCATAAATAATATTGTTCGCACCACTAAATTCACTTGTACCGCCACCGCTAATATCACGATTTGATAGACCTAGCTCCACTTTGTAGGTAAGCTTTGGCGAGAAGGCAAACCCATCAAATTTTAAACGCGCACGGCGTACCATCACCTCGTCTTGAAAACTATTAATGTTACCAAGGTCTCCTTTGCT
>JBBSPP010000056.1:0-10567 GCA_038258625.1 Chitinophagales bacterium | reverse complement strand
AGGTAATTTTCTTTTCCAAAAAGATATTGTCCCAAACGTGCCTTCGATATTGGATGATATTGCCACAACCAATGATGGCAAAAATTTCATCACACGCTATGGTGGCACTGATACTGCGTCCAATTATACAGGGGGGATGTTTAGGTTATTGGATTCTAATTTTAATTTTATTAAATGGGCGCCTGAGCCAAATAGTTATTACCCAGTTTTTTATGGTCTTGACCGTTATAGTGCTGATAAATTCAGTATGGGATTTATTAAAGCGGGCACATTTGGCCAACCATTTACTGATTCTTTTTGTGTAGAGATTCGGGATACCAATTTTAATTTGATTAAGCTGACCTGCATTCCGCGTCATACTGTTTTGGCTAATTACCCTCAAATTTCAGCTCAAGTATTTGGAACACAATTGTACGATGGCCGAGATAATAATAATATTTATATCGGTAATAATTGGGGCGGCTACTTTAATAATGTTGATAGTTATTTTGATTTGAGTAATTTGGATAGCAATTTAAACATCAGATGGTCCAAAGTATTTGGTGGCGATTATCCATATTTTATGAATCGATATCATTCTACGAGTGATGGCGGCTGTCTTTTGCTAGGTGCCCGCAAGACCTACACTAACCCAGCAATTATAGAGCCTGTTGTTTTCAAAATAAACCAAGCTGGGGCTATTACCAATATTACATCTTTTGCGCCATCGGCACAGGCATTTTTTAGCACCTACCCCAACCCAAGCACAGGTAGTAGCGTCCTTAAAAATACCAGTAAGCAAGCCTATGAGCTATTGATATTTTCGCAAGAGGGAACGTTGATTTTTGAAAAACAAAACATAGAGTCAGCAGTATTCCCAATTGATATTTCGGCTTTTGCTAGTGGTATTTATTTTTATAAAGTACTAACAAAAGATGGGCGCAGTGCCGGAGGCAAAATGGTGAAAGAATAAAATGAAGAACTAAAAAAACGAATGCTCCAAAATATTCTGGAGCATTTTTTTATCCCGCCAATTCTTTTTTCCCCTCGCGCAGTATTTCTATGTTATCAGTAGTACAATCTACAATGGTCGATTTTTCTACCCCGCCGTAACCAGTGCTTAGCATGGCATCTACTTGGTTTTTGTACTTATCATAGATTACATCTGGCTCGGTCATTTCTTCAATCATATCAGTCTCTAACAGGGAGGTGCTTATGATGGGATGCCCAAACTCGGTGAGCAGCAACTGGCAAATTTTATTATCCGGCACGCGAATACCTATGGTGCTTTTGCTGCGTGTGAGTAACTTTGGCACTTCTTTACTAGCTGGCAATATAAATGTAAACGGCCCGGGCAAATTATGATTGAGCATTCTGAAAATGGGCGTTGAAATACTTTTGGCAAACTGGCTGAGGTGACTAAGATCTGAACATATAAATGAGAAGTTCGCTTTTTTTAAGGGGATATTTTTTAGCTGACACAGTTTTTCAATTGCTTTTTTATTATAAATATCGCAGCCTACACCATAAATAGTATCGGTAGGATAAATAAGCAATCCGCCATTTTTAAGCACCTCAACCGCCTGCGCAATTTTGCGCATATCGGGGTTATTTTCATATACATCCAAAAACATGGAACAAAGGTAATACCAAAAAATGTTCAACTTGGTGTGAGTATATTTGACACTTGAATGAAAAAATATTGGTCGCGAGAAAATAGTTGGTTGGTCATTCTTGGCTTCACCTTGTGCAGTTTTGCATTTAGCGAGCGAATTAATTCGTGGGGTGTGGCGGCTATGATGGTGTTTTTTTTGGTCGATAAAAATTTATTACAAAAAATAATACAACCAATTCCTGTTGGCAGAATTTTACCAATGGTTGGTTTTTTCTTGTTGTATTTGTTATTTTATTTTTTATCAGATGGTGATAACCTGGCCTTTCAATCCATGTTTTCAAAATTTACTTTTTTTGTATTGCCCATACTTTTTGCTTATGAATCTCACTTTACCAAAACCAATCAAAAAAAAATATTAGCTGCTTTTAGTCTTGCGCTCAGTGTAAGTTTTTTATATACCCTAATTTATTCGTACACCCATTTTTATCAAGGCATTCCCAATGCTTCGCCTTACCACTTTTTAAACAGAATGACTTTATCAGCTGGTATAATGCACCCTGGTTATTACTCCAATTTTTTTATGCTGGCTATTCTTTGGCATTATTTTTCGGCTAGTCGTTACCGTTATTTTTTTATTGCATTTTTTACCATCGTGCTGCTGCTTATGATTTCGCGCATTGTTCTACTTTTTTATATTCTGTTTGCTTTTTATATAATGGTAAAATACATTTTCAAAACCAAAAAACCATTTTTAACCGCTGTCCTGTTCGCTGCGTTGGCTTGCTTGGCAGGCATTGGTTTTTATCAAATTGGTACTGTAAAAAATCGGGTTGATGAAACAATTGGTGGATTAAAAAATCAAACGAGTGAGGTGAATCTTTCTGCCGCCACGGCATCGCGTAGTGTAGCGTATCGCGAAGAAATAAAAATGGTAAAAGCCAAACCTATCCTAGGATATGGCTTGGGCAATGCGAATGATGCACTTCAAATTCAATTAAAAAAATCGGGCTTTCATGCCTTGGCAAAAGACATGCACACGCACAACCAATATTTTAATACGTGGTTTCACACAGGGATTTTTGGATTTTTTTGGTTGTGTTTTTTACTCCTTTTTTTAGCAGTTTATTTTTATAATAAAAATAATCAACTAGCCTTTTGGTTTACAATTTTAGTAGTCATGAATTTGCTCACTGATGATATGCTGGAGATCCAAGCGGGCATCGTTTTCTTTGCGCTAATTTGGTCGCTCAATTTATTTGTAGCACAAGAAAATAAGGACAAAATTATTCTCCCGTAAACTTATACCCTACCCCACGTATGCTATGAAAATAATCGGGGTTGCGAGAATCATTTTCGAAATATTTACGAAACGTAAGCACAAAATTATCTATCGTTCTTGTACTAGGATACACGTTGTAGCCCCACACTGTTTTTAAAATTCGCTCACGCGTTACCACCTCATTATTGCTTTCTACCAATAGTTTTAGTAGCATCAATTCTTTTTTGGTGAGCGTGTGCGTATCGCCATTTTTATCCACACATTCTTGCGCTTGAAAATCTATTCTATTAGGGCCAAATTCTATCTGATCTACCACCCGGCCGTTGCTATGAATTTGTATATTTTTTTCTATCAGTTTTTCTACTCTCAGCAAGAGCTCCTCGAGGTTAAATGGCTTGGTCATATAATCATCACCGCCGCGTTTTAGTCCTGCCACTCTATCCGCGCCCGTATTTTTGGCTGATAAAAACATAATTGGCACATCATTATTTTGCACGCGAATGGTTTCACAAACCGTTAGTCCATCGGTTTCGGGGAGCATAATATCTAGCAGAATACAATCAAAATGTTCGTTCTTAAAAGCCTTGATAGCCTCCTTGCCATTAACGGCCACGGTTACTTCGTACCCTTCTAATTCCAAGTTCAGCTTGAGAGCATCAAGCAAACTTTTTTCATCTTCTACTACTAAAATTGTGGCTTTTGATTTCTTCATGTATTAATTTTTATTTTGAAAGAATCACAATAAAAAAGCTATCGAAATTCGATTTCAAATATAGAACCGCACGGTTCATTGTTCCTCACCCGAATGTCATTTTTAAAAAGTGCAATTACTTTTTTTACCAAAAATAAACCTACGCCCGTGCCTTGCGAATTCCGCGTATCTTCATTCCCGATGCGATAAAATTTATTAAATATTAGTTTCTTTTCTTCATCGGGAATCCCGTTTCCTTCATCAATTATTTGTACAAAAACTTTAGTGCCTTTATTAAAAATTTTCAGTGTGATGGGTTTTTCAATCGGGCTATATTTATGCGCATTTTGTAACAAATTAGAAATCACCAATTGCCACAACCCAGCATCTCCTTTTACCGTATGCACTTCTTCCAATGCGGAATCCACTATCAGCTCGCGCTGCTCAATCGTTTCCATAAATTCATCGGCGGTTTGCATGGCTACGTCGCCGATGTCGCATTCGCTCTGGTATAGCTGCCTGCCACCATCTTCTAGCTGCGTGCTTACCAAAATATTGTTACATAAATTGCTCAACCGCTTAGCTTCGCGCTCGCTACTTTTCAATAATTTTTCTTGAATATCAGGCGCAATTTTTCGACGCAACATGGTTTGAATATTTAAAATAACACCTGCTAAAGGGGTCTTTAATTCGTGGGTTACACTCATCATAAAATTGCGTTGCAACTTGGTGAGTTTTAGTTGCCTATGAAAAGCACGATATACAAAATAAGCGCTAATTAAAATTACGAGTAAGAATGTGGCACCTTCGCCCCAATACTGATTTCGCCGCCGTTGTCGTTCATCGCTGGCTTCAAAAATTGCTTTTTCATAAGCCGCCTCGCCAATACTTGTTCGTTGCAACATGGCAATTTTATTTTCCAATTCAAGTATTTCATCGCTTTTGGATTGTAAAGTATAACCCCAAAAACCAATGGCTATAACCACATATAAAAAGAGAACCGTATAGGCTATAGTAAAACGCACCTAACAAAAGTAAACCCAAAAGAATTTGCTCAAAAAATTTTTTCGCACTTACATTTGCTTTTCACTTGGCAGATTTGTTTATTGTTCGGCCATGTGTTTCGATAGTTATCGAGATTTTAAACTGAACTAATAAACATTTCTCAATCTCTTTTTTTTTGCGAAATAAATTGTTCAGTTTTTTAAAAAAAATAAAATTGAATGAATATGACTTTGCAACAATTACTCGAAAAACAAATAGTAATTATCGACGGCGCCATGGGCACCATGATACAACGGCACAAACTTGAAGAAGCTGATTATCGCGGCGAACGATTTAAAGATTGGCATTGCGATGTAAAAGGCAACAATGATTTGCTCAGCATTACACAACCTGATATTATTAAAAACATTCACCTCGAATATTTACGTGCCGGCGCTCATATAATAGAGACCAACACGTTTAACGGACAAGTAATATCCATGGCCGATTACGAAATGGAAGAAATAGCGTACGAAGTAAACGTAGCCGCTGCCCAATGCGCCCGCCAAGCCTGCGAAGAATTTGCCAAAGAAAGCGACCGACCAACTTTTGTAGCCGGCGCCATTGGCCCAACCAACAAAACACTTTCGCTCTCGCCCAATGTAAACAACCCAGGCTACAGAGCGGTAACTTTTGACGAAATAGAAAATGCATATTACGAGCAAGTGGCTGGCTTGGTAAAAGGCGGTGTGGACATTATAATGATAGAAACTATTTTTGATACGCTGAACGCTAAGGCGGCAATTTTTGCAACAAAACGATATTTTGACGAAAATAATATGGAGCTACCCATCATGATTTCGGGTACAATAACTGATAATAGCGGCAGAACGTTGAGCGGACAAACCCTTGATGCTTTTTACTATTCTATTGAACATGCAAATCCAATTTCGGTAGGGTTAAATTGTGCGTTGGGCGGCGAGCAAATGCGCCCGTTTATAACCAACCTTTCCAAAATCGCAAATTGTTACGTAAGCGCGTATCCCAACGCTGGTCTGCCAAACGCAATGGGGGAGTATGACGAGACGCCCGAATACACAGCCAACATTATAAAAAGCTGGGCAACGGAAGGATTGATTAATATTGTAGGTGGTTGTTGTGGCACCACGCCACCACACATTGCTGCAATTGCTGCTGCGGTGGAAGGAATTACGCCGAGAAAATTAAAAGAATTAGCTTAAAATAGTAATGAGTATTTAGTATCGAGTAATGAGACTCGCTACTCAATACTCTCTACTCAATACTATACTATATGAAAATAAAAATAGCAGGATTAGAACCTTTACAAGTTTTTGAAGGAAGCAATTTTATAAATGTTGGCGAGCGTACAAACGTTACTGGATCCAAAAAATTTGCCCGTCTTATTCGTACTGATAATTATGAAGAAGCGTTGACAGTTGCATTACAACAAGTAGAAAACGGCGCACAAATCATAGATATAAATATGGACGATGCGCTGCTAGATGGCGTGGAGGCCATGACAACTTTTCTGAATTTGGTACAAGCCGAGCCGAGCATTGCCAAAGTACCTATCATGATTGATAGTAGCAAATGGGAAATTATTGAAGCTGGATT
The DNA here is from genome assembly GCA_038258625.1 of Chitinophagales bacterium. GTDB lineage: Bacteria > Bacteroidota > Bacteroidia > Chitinophagales > Chitinophagaceae > JAGNRR01. Next base: position 4,384 of record JBBSPP010000056.1, on the reverse strand, counting down.
AAAATGCGTGCAAGGAAAATGCATCGTAAATTCTATCTCGCTAAAAGAAGGTGAAGAAAATTTTAAGCACCAAGCAAATCTTTGTAAACGCTATGGCGCGGCCGTGGTTGTAATGGCTTTTGATGAGGCCGGACAGGCTGATACGTTGGAGCGAAGAATTACCGTTTGTTCTCGCGCCTATAAAATTTTGACAGAAGAAATTGGTTTCCATCCAAGCGATATAATTTTTGATCCAAATGTTTTTGCAATTGCCACTGGCCTTGAAGAACACAACAATTACGCCATCGATTTTATCGAAGCAGCTAAGCAATTGAAAGAAAAATTTCCTGAAGTTTCCATCAGCGGCGGCATCAGTAATTTGTCATTTTCGTTCAGAGGAAACAATTATGTGCGCGAGGCCATGCACAGTGTTTTTTTATATTACGCCATTCAAAAAGGATTGAATATGGGCATCATAAATGCTGGCGCCTTGCCTATTTATGATAGCATCGAACCCAAGCTTTTAGAACTAATAGAAAATGTAATTTTTAATAAAAAAGAAAGTGCTACTGATGAATTATTAGAATTTGCAGAAAGCTTAAAAGATAAAAAAGGTACAGAGCTAAAAAAAGCAAATCTCGAATGGCGCGAAGGCACTGTAGCCGAAAGATTGTCGCATGCCCTTGTAAACGGTATCACAGAATTCATAGACGAAGACACTGCTGAAGCACACGCACAATATAATAAGCCCCTTGATGTAATTGAAGGCCCACTAATGGATGGTATGAATATTGTAGGCGACCTATTTGGAAGCGGAAAAATGTTTTTGCCACAGGTTGTAAAAAGTGCGCGGGTAATGAAAAAATCGGTGGCCATTCTCACACCGTTTATAGAAGAAGAAAAAAAAGAAAATGCAGACACTAGCAATGCATTAAAAATTTTATTGGCAACAGTAAAAGGCGATGTGCATGATATTGGAAAAAATATTGTGGGGGTAGTATTGGGCTGCAATGGCTACGATGTGGTTGACCTTGGCGTAATGGTACCTACCGAAAAAATATTGGCTGAAGCCATAAAACATAAAGTAGATGTGATCGGACTGAGCGGGTTAATTACCCCCTCGCTAGACGAAATGGTAACTGTAGCAGATGAAATGCAAAAGCGCAATATGGATTTGCCACTATTAATTGGTGGCGCCACAACTAGCCGAATGCACACCGCCGTAAAAATTTCGCCGAAGTATGATAAAGGTGTTTTGCATATTTTGGACGCGAGTAAATGTGTAACCACCGTAGGCGAATTATTCCAAGCGGGGCGTGGCGAAAAATTATTGGCAAAAACAAAAGCCGATTACCAAACGCTGCGCGAAGATTTCATGAGTAAGCAAAGTGAAAAACAATTAGTATCACTTAAAGATGCGCAAGCCAATAAAGTAAAAATAGATTGGCAAAATTTTGAAGCGCCAACTCCTAACTTTTTAGGTACAAAAAATATTAACGCCGATGTAAAAACCTTGCGTAAGTATATTGATTGGACACCATTTTTTATCACTTGGGAAATGCACGGAAAATACCCTGCCATACTCACCGATGAAGTTGTGGGCGTGGAGGCAACAAAACTTTTTAATGACGCGAACGAACTTTTGGATAAAATAGAAAATGAAAATTGGTTGACACCACAAGGCACTTTTGGTATTTGGGGGGCGAATGCTGTGGGAGATGACATCGAACTATCGAACGGAACATTATTAAATTGTCTCCGCCAGCAATCAAAAAAATCTGCCACCCAACCTAACTTTTCTCTGGCCGATTTTATTTGCCCTAAAGAAGCAAACAAAAAAGATTACCTCGGCGGATTCTCAGTTACAATTAAAGACATTGAACCGCACATAAAAGCATTTGAAGAAACCCATGATGACTACAACAAAATTATGCTGCAAGCACTAGCTGATCGTCTTGCCGAAGCTTTTGCCGAACATTTGCACGAGCAAGTACGTAAAAATTATTGGGGCTATGCTGCTGACGAACGGTATGAAAACAATGATTTAATTCGGGAAAAATATCAGGGCATTCGTCCGGCACCAGGCTACCCGGCCTGCCCAGATCATACCGAGAAAATTAAACTGTTTAATCTTTTGGGCGGTGAAGAAAAAACAGGAATTATGCTCACGGAAAGTTTAGCAATGTATCCTGCCTCTTCTGTAAGTGGTTGGTATTTTGCCAACCCTGAAAGTAAATATTTTGGGATAGGAAAAATTACCCGAGAGCAATTGGAGGATTATACCAATCGTAAAGGCGAAACGGTGGAGTACATGGAAAAATGGTTGAGCCCGAATTTGGTTGGGTAATCCAAGGGAGCTTTTTTAGGTTATTCCCCTGTCTACAAAAAACGCTGTATCCCTTACTATGTTTTTAATTGAGCGTTTTTATTTTAACTTTTTGTGTGGGGTTTTTTAAGATAATTTCGCCCTCTACAAAAAGAAATTATGAAAACTCAAAAAACAATTATTTTGGCTATTTGCTTAATAGCCACCCTAGGAAATCTTCAGGCTCAAAAACTACAATTTTCAGATGTGTACCTTTTTGGTGGGGCGGCATCTGCCCAAACTGGTGCGCTAGCGCAGTGGGACGTTAACGAAATGCAACGCGGGCTTTTGCAACCAAATAATTTAGGTAGCAGGGGCTATAGTCAAAATGCCAATTCATCTCGATACTCAAATCAAGGCGGCATCATGGCGGCTTGGAAAATTAATGGGAGCGAAAAACAAAAGCTACGAATAGGTTTTAGTGGTGGTAGTTATCAGGCAAATTGGGCATCTGATTTTTACAAAGAAACAACCTATAGATTGGACACTTTTGTATCGCAACAAACTGGGGAAATGTACTTTGTAGATTCTACGCATCGTCAAAATTTATCGTACCAACACAACGCCCAAATGTTCAACATTCACTTAAATTACCTGCAAACTTTAAACCCGCAGAATAAATTATCCTTTTACGTGGGCGGTGGCGCCAGCTTAGGGATGTCGCTTAGTAATCAGGTAACGGTTAATTATTCTGAAAATAGTGATTTAGGTGATCCGTCTGCATATAACTATTACAATAATAATGGGAACTACGGCTCTGGTTATGGCAATAACTACAACAATAATTCAAGCTATAATTACAATCAAAACATTAATATTTTTGAAACCAAAACCCAATCCCCTACCCAAAATATAAGTGCGTTTGCCCTGACAGGATTGAATTGGAGACTGTCAAATAAAAACCGTTTTTTCAAACACATTAATCTTTTTGGCGAGTGGCAAACGGGACTGCAAGTAAACAGAATGCAAGAAATAAATAATAGCATTGGTTTCCTAAATGGTTTAACGGGTGGTTTACGTGTTTCGTTTAACGATTCGCCACGTAAAAATTAAAGTAGGCAACATTGCCAACTCACTTTCTACCATCACATTTTTTGTAGAGCGGAATGCTTGTATATTTGATACAGATTCCGCTCTATGGATTTTGAAAAATTACCCCGCAATCGTTTTGTACAACTATTAATAATCGCTTTTATAGCGACTGTCTTTGTAGCACCTCCCGAGGCATTGTTGCAAGATGATTTGGATAGTGCTGTGCGCTGGGCATCAGCACATTTGTTTAGCTTGGGTAGCGGAAACTTTTACCTCTACCCCCATACGAATGGCCCGCTCTTCTTTTTAAAATTTCCTATTCCAGGCAATAACACTATTTTGCTTTCTGCGATGTTTGACTTTGCTACGAAAGTTATTCTCGGGTTCTATTTAGTGTTGCTGTCGGCATTCTTCCGACCTTATAAAAATTGGTTGCCGCTCGGCATGTTCGTTCTTTTTTGTTCGCTTTTTTATCTAGACTTTATTATAATTGGCATTACGTTAGCTACTTCTCTCATAGCTTTTCAGTCAAAAAATATAGTGCAACTTATACCTGGAATAGCGATTATTATCGTTTCAATTTTTATAAAGGCTTCAATAAGTTTTCCTGCACTTTTTATTTTTGGTAGCGCTATTTTAATTTTGCTTATTCGTAAAGAAGTTGCTTTTTCGCTAAAACTAGTAGGTATCTTTCTCGCTGGTTTTTTAGTACTCACGCTCATACTTTATGGCAATTTATTCCAAAGTTTATCTTGGATATTTTCTGCCTTTATTGCTACGCTGAGCTATGGCGATGATCAATCTATACACTTTAATAATACTTGGCCGCTCGTGTTATTTACGGTGCTTTCCGTACTCGCTATTCCCATTTTTATTCGTAATAAGCAAACGCAAAACTTTATGTTTATTGCAGCGCTTGCCATTTTTTCGATTTGGAAATATAGCTTGGGCCGCGAAGATTTTACGCACTATCGGGCTTGGTATTATTTGTGTATATTGATGGCTTGT
>JBBSPP010000055.1:0-10568 GCA_038258625.1 Chitinophagales bacterium | reverse complement strand
TAGGTGCTGTTGCCATTTGCGGCGCAGTAAGAAGGTGGGGTAGGTGTACCAGCATTAGTTGTAACTGTACTTGTGTTTGAGTATGCGCCGGGGCCTGCACTGCAGGTGGCATTTACTCTATATTCGTAGGTTGTGCTGGCAGTTAATCCGTTAGCAGTAAAGCTTGTGCCAGACTGGCTAGCGGCTATCCACGTTGAAGCGCCTTGCGCTCTGTACTCGGCCGAGTAGCTGCTCGCTCCAGAAATACTTGGCCACGAAAGGCTAAAAGAATTAGCCGTTATATTGCTGCTACTTGGCGATACTGTGCCACAAATAGTCAGCGTAGTAAAAGAACTTGTGCTACTGTAAGAAGTACATGAATTTGAACGCACGCGCACATTGTAGGTTGTACTAGCATTTAAACTTGTAAAAGCATAATTTGTAGCACCATTCACCAACACATCAGCACCCCAAGTAGAAGTACTGCTAGGTTTTATGCTTACATAATAATCTGTAGTACCTGCCAATGGTGACCAGTTAGCCGTAGCGCCCGATGTGCCTACGTTAGAAGCACTTAAACCCGATGGTGCTGGGCATAAATAATTTACCGTAATCGTATCACGGCGCTGATGCAATCCGTTATCTGTAATTACTTCAAAAGAAATAGGCGTATTGCTAGGAGTGGCACTACTTAATGTGTAGCCCAAATTGCCCGTATTCGTAGAAAATATTGTGCTTGACGACGAAGAAAAAGTAGCCGCGTTGCCTACTGATGTAATGTAGCTAGACAGTGGATTTAACGAAACGGTATAGCCACCAGTTAGCAGGCTATAAAATTTTATAGAAAAAGGAATAGTACCGTTTAATGTATTCACGCTAGCGGCTTGATTGGTGGTTACCTCGGCGTACTTGGTGGATACTTTTAATAAATTTTTGTTCATGATAATCATGGAGTTACACAGCGGAATAATGCGCGATGCGGCGGGGTAAAATCCATCGCTGCTACTACCTATTTCTGGGGTAAAACTGTACATTTTACCCTTGGTGGTTTGCTCGGCGTAGCTCCAATCTTCGGCACCACCGCTCGCTACATAATTAACAGTGGCTTGGGCGTTTCCATAAACAAAATTATTATCAGCCGTTAAAAAGGTTGAGAGCTGATTGTACAAAGAAATTTCGGGATTATTGTTCGTGGCTACATTGGAGTATGGGTAGATACAGTAATTTCCGTAAGAATGATAATTGAAGCCAGAAACAAAATTGCGGCTATTGCAAAAGTTGCGTACGGCCTGCGTTTCTAGCTCGGAAAAGGGTGCTGTGCCACGGTACGTATCGCTAGTAGTACTACCCGAAGAACCCGATCCGCCCCAACCATAACCATAATTACGGTTATTATCTACACCATACGAGCTGCCACCATTGGGCCGACGATTTTTGCGCCACATACCGCCACCCGTTGGGCTGTTAGTTTGATTGTACACATAGCCATCAGGGTTTACGCAGGGTACTATGTACATTTCTGTACTATTCAGCAAGGTTTGAATTTCTTTGTCGGTATTATAATTTTCTAGCGCGTACCACATAAAAAATATAAGCTGTGTCATACTTACAGGCTCGCGGGCGTGGTGTACGGCGTTCAAGAAAACTTCTGGTTCGTTTTCATCAACGTCTGGGTTGTCGCTAATTTTTACCATATATAATGAGCGGTTTTGGTAGGTGGTGCCGATGCTCGATTTGGTAGAAATTAAATTGGGGTACAAGAGGCGCATTTGGTCTAGCTCGGCTTGCATTTCGGCCCAGGTAAAATGCTTGGCCCCGCCGCTTGTGCCGTAGCTGCCGCCCGTGCCAAAATTAGTAGGCGTGGTAACCGTTATGGCTGTGGTTTTGTTTGCCGTATTTTGTTGTTGCGCCACCATTTTTTGCTGCAAAATGTGCATGTTATGCTCCAAATCTTTTACTATATATTTTACAGTTACATTGTAGTTTTTGAGGATAGCAATATCCGCGTCCGAAACCTCGGCTATTAGCAGGCCGTTGATAAACTGATAATGATCAATGTCTAACCCGGCGTCCATTACTTGTTTAAACTTGGCATGACTCATTTTTGCCTCTATACGGTGATACTCGTCGCCGTGGGCCAAGGCGGGGGAGAAACCAAAAAACATAAGTGCCACAAGCACCAATAGGGACGATGTAATTTTTTTCATAATAGAGTTTTTTTTAGTATTAGAAACTACATATATCAATATTTGTGCCAAGATCTAAATGGTATGTTAATCCTTTTTTTATATAAAAAAAAGTTAGTGGTAAGACTAACACTAGCACACGTTGTAAAGCAATGCGCAACTATGTAATGTGGCAACAGAATTACATAAAAACCATGGCGCGTAAAACCATAGCTTTGTAAGCGAACTATAAATTATATTTATTATGAAAACTCTCATCACCATTTTAGGGTGCGCTTTTTTTACCGTAGCGCTTTTTTCGTGCAAAAAAAATGATAGAACAACAGGCATTTGCTACTGCAGCTATTACAGCGGTGATGAAACACAATATGACCTGCAGGGCTTATCACGCGGGGTACAGGTGGATAGTTGTAATGAGCTGAATAGGCTAGCCGAAGCATTTGTGGGCAACTGCGAGCTAGAGTAACGGGCCGTACATACAGTACACACAGAAACACAAAAGCAACTCAATATTATTGGGTTGCTTTTTTTTTATAGGGCAGAAAGCTGAACATTTTTGCTCATGTTGGTCTTATGACCAACATGATGTGCGGAAAGTGAACGGGTAGATTTGGCGTTTTATGGGTAGGGTCGTTTCGGTTTTTTGGGTTTTTAGCATTGGGTATCAGCTGATGTTAGCTAGCGTTTTCATTTATAATTTTGTTCATGTCCATTTTAATTTTCTGCAATGAAGTTGGGTCGATTTGAAATTCTACTTTAATATCAAATGAATAATCATTTACAATTCTATCCTCTTTTATGAAATGTAAATTAACAGCGATATGTCCCAATAAATCAATTGGTTTAAGAGTTAATTCAAATTCCCCAGGACTCAGGCTACATAATTTAGCCTGTCCTTTTCGTGTTTGGTCTAAATTATCTATTGATAATATAAAGTCTTCTATGTCTGAAGCACTTATCCAAACCCAATTATCGAAACTCGTTTTTATGTTTTCAGTTTCAACAATAATCTGAACTTGAAAAGACGGAAAATGTTCGGTAACCGATTCTATAACGATTAATTCAATTTTTCTAGATTTTATTTCGTTTGTAATCTTCATCTAATGCTTGCTAACATCTGTTTATACGCCACTAAAAATCGGCCCACACAAATATTTTTGCCAAATATAATATACAAAACACCCACTTACGCTACTCATAATCCGCATTATCCGTATGTAACCGTATAACACACAGCTGCTCCGCTTGCCAATATTTATGGTGGGGCAGCGCTCAAAAATAGCGTCCGCAACCAGCAATTGTATCAATTTTAACATTTTGACCCAAACACAGCACAGATAAGCGTTTCCGCCGATGGAAATCATTGCGCATAGCGCGGAAATCAGTGCGCATAGCACGGAAATTATCCCGCATAGCACGGAAACTTATCCGCCGAGGGTGGCAGGCAGCGCGCAGCGGGTGGCGGTTAGTGCGCCGAGGGTAGAAATCAACGCGCCGACTACGGAAATTAATCCGCAGGGCGCGGAAACGCATTTTTGGGCAAAAATGACCAAAGCAAAAGCAAGAACATATATTTTTTACATTAACAATTAGTTTCAATTTGAGTTTTTACTTTTAGCTTTCAAATCATAAAAAAAAACACTATGCTAAGTACAGTTCCACAACCCCTCGTTCGCCCATTTCGCATCTCGTATGCCGCCATGCTACAAGAAACGCGCACCATACAAGATTTACTAGCCGAGGATATTGCGGCATTCACGGATTTGGCACCCGAGATTGATGATGAATTTTTGACCATCTGGCGCGCAGACTATGATGCCGCCGTGGCCATACAAAGCGACGAATCATTCGTAGATGAAATAGCCGAAACCACCCAAGAGGTGCAAGCCGCCATGGCCGAGGCGCGGCGGGTATATATCCGCACCAAGTTTGCGGTGGTGCGCGCTTGGCCTGGCAATGCTGCCCGAGCCAACCAATTTGGTTTTGACGATTATAAAAACATTCGCAAAAGCGATAAATTGATGTTTCATTTTATGGACGAGCTGCACAAGCAGGCCGTAAAAAACACGGCGGCACTAAATGCCGTAAATTTTTTGGCTGCCGATATTGCTAGCATTCGCACCGCGGCAGACGCTATTGCCGCCGCCGATAGCGAGCAGGAAAACCTTAAAAAAGACCGCCTGCTGCTTACCCAACAGCGCACCGAACTACTCATCATTGTGTGGACAAAACGCCAATTGGTAGCGGCTGCCGCCAAGGTGTTGTACATGGACAATTATGCAAAATACCAGCAATACCTGCTACCGCCTAGCGAAAGCAGCCCCGAAGATTTTGCCATAATGGGCATGGTGCAAGACGCCGCCGGCAACGGCCCCATAGAGTACGCCGAGGTGCGCATTGATAGCCTCGACCTTACCGTACTCACCGACGAAACCGGCACCTACGGCATAGCTGATAATATACCGCCCGGCACCTACACGCTTACATTTAGCAAAGAAGGCTACGTCACTTTTGAAACCGAAATAATTGTAACCAGCGCCGATGAAACGCTGACGGTGAACGCGAACCTAAACGCCAACCCGGCCACATAAGCAACACGGGGCATCCCAATAAAAAAAATCCCTGCCAATGGCGGGGATTTTTTTTTGGTGGGCACGGGGTGCGCGTATTATTGCACGGATAGTTTGGTATTATATAGCACTTCGCGCGCGGTAGTGATGCGCAGTAAATAAATGCCTGGCTGGGCAGGTTTGTTTATTTGGTAGGTGTGCTGCGCGGGCGAGAGGGTTATTTTTTCCGAAAGCAATTGTTGCCCTACCACATTGTATAAATCAATAGTGGCGTTGCCTGGCGCGGCATTAAGCGTTTGTATATTTATAAAATTGCCGGTCGTATAGTGCGAAGCGTCAAAAGCATTGGCATCTGTCGTGCCTACCTGAATGGTGTGGGAGTAGCTGCGCTGCCCACCCAAATCTATTTGGGCTATACGATAGTAACCCACTGCAAAAGGATTGGTATCCGTATAGGTATAAGTGTTTTGGGTAGCGCCGCTTTTTGCCACGGCGTTTACGCTTGCCACGGTTTCGAATGCAAGGCCGTCGTTGCTTTTTTCTATATCAAAAAATGCATTGTTTACTTCATTAGTGGTAGTCCATTGTAGCGGCACGGTGCCGTTTAGGCTTTGCCCACTAAAGGATAGCCAAGTAAGAGGCAGCGCGAAGCAAGGGCCAATGGGCGAGGTAACCATCACGGCGGCGGTACTTACAGCACCATTGGTGGTAAGCGCACGACCATTAACGGTATCGCCCGTGTTGAGATTGATAGCGCCATTGTTGCTTACAATGGTACCATTAAAAAGCGAGTAGTCATTAATGGTTACTGCGCCATCTACTTTCCAATATACATTTTTGGCCTGTGCGCCATTGGTGAGTATTACTTTAGAAAACGTGCTGGTGCTGAGTGCGCCATTAATTTTTATTACAAATACGGCATCAGGATTGCCCTCGGCATTCAAGAAAACAGAGTTGGTGAGCGCCGTGGCGGCATTCAACAGATAGGTGTGGGGCGTAAGGGTAAGGCCATTGCCAAATTGGGCAGGGTATAAAAGCTCAATATCAGTAGGCAAGGTATTGAGGTAGGTATAGGCAATTACCAAATCATTGATGGCAGAAGCCGTAGCCGCATCCGGAATAGGGTGAATCATGCCCGTTACATTTAGCGGATTATAACCTGTGGTAAGGCCTACGTTGGTACCAATATCGCCGGTGGCAAAGGTGGGCCCGGCATTGGTCACTGGGCCATTGCCCGAAAATATAGCAAAACACTCTACCGAGCCTAGCACGGGTGCGGCCGGGCCATTGTGCTGTGGGCTACCACAACCCGTAGGCGTATAAGCCATTACATTGTTGATGGTAATACCACCGGTGGTAGTGAGGGCTCTGCCCTCAAGGGTATCGGCACTGCTCATAGCTATAGAGGCGTTGTTTACCACAATGGTTCCTTTCATGTTGGTGCCCGTAGCTAAGTTTACGGCACCTTCTATTTTCCAAAATACATTACAAGCCTGCGCACCATTAATTAGCTGTATAGCCGAATTTGTAGTGGAAGAAAAAGCAGCACTCAATTGGAAAATAAAAACGGCATTGGTATCGCCCAGGCCATTCAGTACAAGTGTACCGCTTAATACGGATACGCCCGTTACGCCATATACACCAGCTGTAAGTGTATCATTATTACCCAGTGGCGAGGCACGGAAGCCTGTGGGGATAGCACTGTTGAGTGCGTTGTATGCAATGGTCAAATCAGCCGCCGCCTGACCCGTGGTAAGATCGCCGCTGTGCATCTCACCGTTTACATTTCCAAAACCAGTAATGGCACCCGAGTTGGTACCCACATTGCCCGTGAGTTGGGATATGCCGGTGTTGCCCACCGCGCCGGTGGACGTGAATAAAACAAAATTGGCAGTAGTGCCAAGGGGCGGTGCTTGTGCAGCGCTAATGATTGGTGCCAGCAATATAGCGAGCACTGCGGTACAGTTACGTACGATGCGTAAAAAGTTTTTCATTATGTAGTGGTTCTGGAGATTAGTTGCTGAACGGAATTGTGCAGCAGGTCCAGATGGTAAACTTACGTTAATTAATTTACAATACATCTATGTATTTTAATAAAAACTTATTTAATTATTTGATAATCAAAAAGTTACTTATAATTTATGTTAGTATTTGTACTGCTACTTATTGTTATTTTCTATTTCTACAATTTGTTGAATACGCTTGTAAACAAACTTATGTAATAAATTATGCTAAAATTCATTGCTATTACAGTCTTTTAGTAGTGTAGCGAATCTGAATTAAGGAAAAAGAGTGTAGAGATTGATATATTATTGAATATTATTAATTATTTAATATATAGTGCTTTCTAAAAAAAAGTGGAGCAAGATTAGATTCGGTTAATTGGGAATGAAAAATGGAGTAGGGAATAAATCTCGTTTAGACGGCAAATCCAAATCCTTAATGCTTAAAAAATTGAATCATTTTAAATTTTTATCTACCAAATCACCTTTTTCAAATTACAACTATTAATTGCGTAAAAATGGGTTGCTTTTTATGGGGGACAATTAGTGGGACTAGTTCGATTTTAATAACTGCCTAAAAGGTTTAAATTATTTGCATTTAAGTTAGTAAAATCAATGGTTTTGGTGGTGCTACAAACTGTCTAGTCCATGATTTTTGGTTGTATAGTTTTCATTTGGAAGAATTTAGTAAAGAGTTTTTTAACATTTTGGCATTGTTATTGGTTTTAACTAATTCGCAAAACGCTAATATGAAATTTGTTATACAATCTCTACTAATCTTTATAATTTCTACATTATCCAGAAATGAATTTATGGGCACTCCAATTCAATTTTTGTCTGAGAGAATGATCTAAATCCGCAGTGCAATAAAATTTTTACAATCCTCATTTATTAAAACACCCCAACTACAAACAAATACTATATATGAAAAAACATACACTACTCACTCTTATTTTCGGTCTTATTGCTTTATTTGGCTTTGCCCAGAATAACGTTGGCAACCCTTGGCAAATGTGGTATCCCGAACTGCAAAATGCTGGAGATGCTCCGAATGCAGCTTTCGGTATTAATGCAGCTACGAACAAAATGGCCCGAACTGTGGGGAGTGCGACTTTACATAAATGCTCTAGCTATACTATTGGTAATGATGCAAGGGGTTATATATATTACGCGGGCGGTACTGTTTTAAATGTAATTGACCCAAGTACGGGGCAGCATACCGCCGCCATGGATTTTAATACCCCCGCTTTTGGCAATTTGGCCGGGTTTGCACCTCACGCCGTTTATGGATTTTATATTGCGAGTACAGGTAAACATTATATTTCTGTGACGGGTACTGATGTTGGCATCGCTACCAAAGGAGCCGTATTTATTGTAGATGTTACAGATTTATCAGCGATTACGCTTGCCAATACAATCAAAATTCCAGCCTCGGTAGTGTGTCTTCAAAATTCAAATGCGGTATCTTCTGGCAATGAGGCCAAACGAGTATCTGGAATGGTTTTGCACCAAACAGTTTATACAAATGCAGGAACCAGAATTTTTTTGGTAATAGATGATGGTGTAAAAACGGGAAGTACTAATGTAATGGGACTGACGGGCAGCAGCAGATTGCATCCTGGTGTTTGGGTTGATATTTCGAACCCGCTGACGACTACCACGGTAGCAGCTGCCAATGTACATGAGGTAACTTATAATGGGGCGTTTACATCAACTTCTTTATTTCCGTATGCCGTCTCTAGCTCGGGCGGGCCGCATCAAATATGCTATAACCCAACGGATGACGAGATTTTTATTGACAAAGAAAATGAAGTTGGCGGTAATTTTATTTTGGCATTCAACGCAACTACTTACGCTGCAACCAATAATATTTACAAAGCCGTAACGCCTACTGGTGGCGGTTTTCATGGTATGTATGTGAGTAGAGATGGCTTTTATCTATATTCCGGAGCTTCGGGTAGTAATGTGGCTACAGGTTCTGACAAAGTATTTCGTTGGAATCTTCAGTTTCCTTCGGCATCCATTACAGCTTATGGCGAGGCGGCAAGTTCACCTTCCTTATCAGTTGCCGCTACTTCGGCAGCTATCCCTAACTCATGGGTAAAGAGTGTTTCACTCACGCCAGATGAAACTAAACTTTATGCTAGCACACAGAGTGGCAGCGGGTCTTATCTATTATCATTAAACCCAATTACATTGGCCCTTGATGGTGTAGTACAAAAGCCGGCTGGTGGCAATGCCAGTTATAGCTACGTGGATCCGCATAGTTATGCATTTGAGTTGGCTGACTATGGTGATGCACCTGTATCGTATGGCGTTGCAGGACATAACTTGGCCAATATTGCGTTTGTGCTTGATCAGCTTAGGTTGGGCGCCACCATTGATGGTGATACATTGAGTGGCTCTAGTACACTATTTAATGGAGACGACCTTTCTGCTAATCCAAAAGTAGATGATGAAGATGCAATTTCTGTAGCCATTCAAAATTCTGCCATCGGTTTATATTATGGGATGGCTGGTATTTATACAATTAGTGGGATTCAGGTGAAAAATACAACCCCGAATAACGGAACACTGGCTGGTTGGATTGACTTTAATAATGATGGTGCTTTTCAAGCTATTGAAGGCGCGTCAACAATAATTGCTGTTAATGCTACCACAGCTACTTTAAATTTTACTGTACCAGCAAATGTAACAACGGGTAGGGTGAAACTACGCTTGCGAATTTCCACAGACGCGGCGCTTTCTACAAGTACTCCTGTAGGTTTTGCTATTAATGGGGAAGCCGAAGATTATCTTTTCCCAGAGGTGCAACTTTCAGGGAATGTATTTGATGACGGCAGTGGGAATACAATTTATGGAACCACGGGCGCGTCGGGTTCTGGTGAAAACGGAACGACCGCCGGTGTAATGCTATTGGCCTATTTAATTAAAGACGATATAGTTGTGGACTCGGCAGTTGTAAGCAGTACAGGTGCATATTCTTTCCCGAATGCACCATTAAACATGGGTGCAGGTACGGTTGTTATTGGTACCAATGCTTTGGCGCCAGGAAGTCCTGCATCGGCCATTATTAATTTATCGGGAAATATGCCTGCGGGTTGGGCATTTATTGGTACTTCATCAGGAGCAACAACGAACGGTGCTGTTGACACCCTAGCGGTAACCATCGGAAATGCACCAATTGTAAATCAAAATTTTGCAATTGAGCAGCTTCCAACGCCTGTAGGCAGTACGTTACCTTCTCGATTAAATCCTGCTGGTACGAGTAATATTACAATACCGCCAACAGCCTTTACAGGCACAGATCCAGATGGTAACGTTACTTCTTTACGAATTATAGCTTTTCCTACAAATACAACGAGTATTACAATAGGCACAACCACATACTATCCAAATGCAGGAGCGATACCAAGCACTTGTCCTACAACAACTTGCTTAGCATTTCCTGTTGCTGGTATAATTGTGCCAACCAATACGTTGGGCAATCCCACACAAATAATTACACTTGATCCTGTAAATGGTTCAGTTACGCCGTCCATTCCCTTTGCCGTAACAGACAATGCGGGTAGGGAAGGCACTACAACTTCGGCAGTAGATATTCCCTTAACCACATTGACGGTAACGGGTACGCTATGGAATGATTTAAATAAAAGTGCCAATGGTACCAATGCAAATATTTTTTCAAGTGGCGAAACTGGGACTAATGCAGATACAACTTTATTTGCCACACTGATTGACCCCATAACTGGTTTTGTAATACAAAGTGTGCCGTTAAATGCAAACGGAACTTATTCACTTACAAATGTGCCAGGTAATGGTACTAATCT